>NZ_JAESKF010000019.1:0-17935 GCF_017891975.1 Staphylococcus sp. GDY8P131P | reverse complement strand
GTAGGACGTTGCCAGGCAATTATTTAATGGAGGATTAGCTCAGCTGGGAGAGCATCTGCCTTACAAGCAGGGGGTCGGCGGTTCGAACCCGTCATCCTCCACCATTTCAAATAAGCCGGCCTAGCTCAACTGGTAGAGCAACTGACTTGTAATCAGTAGGTTGGGGGTTCAAGTCCTCTGGCCGGCACCATCTTTAGAGCCATTAGCTCAGTTGGTAGAGCATCTGACTTTTAATCAGAGGGTCAGTGGTTCGAGACCACTATGGCTCACCATTCAAGAATAACGCGGGTGTGGCGGAATTGGCAGACGCACTAGACTTAGGATCTAGCGCCTTACGGCGTGGGGGTTCGACTCCCTTCACCCGCATATGCAGAAGTAGTTCAGCGGTAGAATACGACCTTGCCAAGGTCGGGGTCGCGGGTTCGAATCCCGTCTTCTGCTCCATTATATTGCCGGGGTGGCGGAACTGGCAGACGCACAGGACTTAAAATCCTGCGATGAGAGATCATCGTACCGGTTCGATTCCGGTCCTCGGCACCATGTTTTAATTAAGCGCCCGTAGCTCAACTGGATAGAGTGCTTGACTACGGATCAAGAGGTTATGGGTTCGACTCCTATCGGGCGCGTAATTTGGAATACTTCATCCTATGAAAACGGGAAGTAGCTCAGCTTGGTAGAGCACTTGGTTTGGGACCAAGGGGTCGTAGGTTCGAATCCTGTCTTCCCGATACTTACTAAATTTAACATGGGGGCTTAGCTCAGATGGGAGAGCGCCTGCTTTGCACGCAGGAGGTCAGCGGTTCGATCCCGCTAGTCTCCACCATATATTAATACAAACTAAATTACAACGGCGGTGTAGCTCAGCTGGCTAGAGCGTACGGTTCATACCCGTGAGGTCGTGGGTTCGATTCCCTCCACCGCCACTATTATTAGTTGTAAATTATACTTAGGACCTTTAGCTCAGTTGGTCAGAGCTAACGGCTCATAACCGTTCGGTCGCAGGTTCGAATCCTGCAAGGTCCATATAATTTTGGAGGAATACCCAAGTCCGGCTGAAGGGATCGGTCTTGAAAACCGACAGGGGCTTAACGGCCCGCGGGGGTTCGAATCCCTCTTCCTCCGCCATTTTTATAACAATTTAATAAGTTTAATTTACGCATATTTTTGGAGGAATACCCAAGTTCGGCTGAAGGGATCGGTCTTGAAAACCGACAGGAGCTTAACGGCTCGCGGGGGTTCGAATCCCTCTTCCTCCGCCATTAATATCATTACCGCGGGATGGAGCAGTTCGGTAGCTCGTCGGGCTCATAACCCGAAGGTCGGTGGTTCGAATCCGCCTCCCGCAATTTACATTTAAAATGGTCTCGTAGTGTAGCGGTTAACACGCCTGCCTGTCACGCAGGAGATCGCGGGTTCGATTCCCGTCGAGACCGCCATTAATATTTATTATGGTTCAGTAGCTCAGTTGGTAGAGCAATGGATTGAAGCTCCATGTGTCGGCAGTTCGATTCTGTCCTGAACCATTTTATACAAGCCGGCCTAGCTCAACTGGTAGAGCAACTGACTTGTAATCAGTAGGTTGGGGGTTCAAGTCCTCTGGCCGGCACCATCTTTATGGAGGGGTAGCGAAGTGGCTAAACGCGGCGGACTGTAAATCCGCTCCTTCGGGTTCGGCAGTTCGAATCTGCCCCCCTCCACCATGTAATTTAATAGGGGTATAGTTCAACGGTAGAATAAAGGTCTCCAAAACCTTCGATGTGGGTTCGATTCCTACTACCCCTGCCATGGCGGTTGTGGCGAAGTGGTTAACGCATCGGATTGTGGTTCCGACACGCGTGGGTTCGATTCCCATCAACCGCCCTTATTATTAATGGGCTATAGCCAAGCGGTAAGGCAACGGACTTTGACTCCGTCATTCGTTGGTTCGAATCCAGCTAGCCCAGTTTCTATTGGCGGCATAGCCAAGTGGTAAGGCAGAGGTCTGCAAAACCTTTATCACCGGTTCAAATCCGGTTGCCGCCTCCATGAATATGCGGGAGTAGTTCAACTCTTAGAACACATTCCTTCCCGGAATGAGATATAGGTGCAAGTCCTATCTTCCGCTCCATTTAATTTAATATTCTTGCGGGAGTAGTTCAACTCTTAGAATACATTCCTTCCCGGAATGAGATATAGGTGCAAGTCCTATCTTCCGCTCCATTTAATTTAATTTTTTGCGGGAGTAGTTCAACTCTTAGAATACATTCCTTCCCGGAATGAGATATAGGTGCAAGTCCTATCTTCCGCTCCATTTTCACTTCCGTGTTTGGAAGTTTTTTGTCTATAATATTGAGCCAGCGTGGCGGAATTGGCAGACGCGCGGGACTCAAAATCCCGTTCCTTTTTTGGAGTGTCGGTTCGATCCCGACCGCTGGTATACTGATATTTAAATAAATATTTTGAACCCTAGTTATACTAGGGTTCTTTTTTTACTTCAAATTGTTTAAATTTAACATGAACTGGTTTCTCTTAATAATTATGCTTTTGGTGAAGGTTAAAGTTTTTAACGTGGTTTTTATACTTCGTAATACTCATTTATTCCAACATTTTATTATACTTATAGCTAATTAAATATTTATATTGAAAGCTTATTAAACTATAATTTATTATTTTTTGTTATTTAACTACTCACCGTAAGTATATTATAAAAACGAGGTATTTCTTCGTATTATATATAGCTTCAAGATTGTGATGATGTAACATTTGCTATTGTTAGCTATATATTTTATAAAGTGGCATCCCGGTATTTCTTTTAGCTAATTTGATTCATGTTTAAATTATTTTAATTTCTGATGTGGGTGTTAGTGGATATTATTTGTAGTTTATATTGTAGTTTTGTCTGAAATATAATATTATTAGTCTAATGTTATATATGGAGGATACATAAATGGTACAATCAAAGACAATTAAGCCTACAGGAAAAGCTTTTATTGGTAATATTTTGCAAGCTGTTGGTGCTGGGGTAGTCATAGCGTTAATACCTAATGCACTTTTAGGTGAATTATTAAAGTTTTTTAAGGAAGAAAATCAACTATTAGAAATGATATATCAATTGGTTGTTTTAATACAATCATTTATGGCATTTATTATAGGTGTTTTAGCAGCGCATCAATTTAAATTTAATGGCGCTGGTGCGACTATGATTGGTGTTTCTGCAATGTTGGGCAGTGGAGCAGTGAAAATGACAACGGAGGGGTTCACACTCAACGGGATAGGAGATATTATAAATACTATTTTAGTTGTTATTATTGCCTGCTCATTGTATTTATTGTTACAAAATAAATTGGGTTCTCTTGAAATGATTTTACTTCCTGTTATTATACCAGTTATAAGTGGCGTTATAGGGTTATTTACGTTAGACTATGTTTCCAATGTCACTAAGGGGATTGGTCATATTGTCAGTGCTTTTACAGAATTTAATCCATTAATAATGTCAATTTTAATATGTGTTACATATGCTTTATTGATGGTTACACCAATATCTGTCGTTGCCATAGCAACAGCAATAAGCTTATCAGGTTTAGGTAGCGGAGCAGCAAATATGGGTATCGTAGCAGCATGTGTGACATTCTTATTTGGTTCAATTAGAGTGAATGGCGCAGGTGTGAACTTAGTATTAATTATTGGAGCAGCTAAAATGATGATTCCTGTATATTTCAAACATCTAATTATTGCAATACCATTAGCCATTAATGGTGTCATCGGAGGATTCATTGCTTATTTTATTGGAATTAAAGGTACGCCAATGTCTGCTGGTTTTGGTTATACTGGTTTAGTTGGACCAATCAATGCTTTTAACCGTATGGATGGAGATCCAACGATGAATATTATATTATTAGTGTTTGGTTATTTTATAATTCCATTTGTTGCTGCATTTTTTGTACATGAAATATGCAAAAAAATGATTCGTAAATATACAGATGAAATATATAAGTTTGAAATACCTAAACAATAAGTTAAGAGTGAAAATCATAAAGCGTGAAAGTTAATATATGAGTGTTTTGATTAGTATTTATAAATAGTAGTGTGAGTCATCGAATTGATATATTCGGTGACTCACATTTTTAATATGCAATATTTATGCATATATTAGAGGTTAATCATTTGGATTATAACTTTATATGGAAGGAATGAAATAATGTATTGAATATTTTTACGTAATTATGTATAATAATTAATGTTATGGAAAGGAGATCACTAGATGAAACAACTACTGAAAGTGCTTATTATATTTTCTTTACTTATAAGTACATTAATTATTTACATAAATCCTGAAATAAATGCTGAAGCAAACGACCAATGGGAAAAGATTAAAGAACGCGGTGAATTACGTGTCGGGTTATCAGCTGATTATGCACCGTATGAATTTGAGCATAATGTAAACGGCAAAACAAAATACGCTGGTATTGATATTGATATTGCCAAAAAAATTGCGAAAGATAATAACTTAAAATTGAAAATTGTAAATATGCAATTTGATAGTTTGTTAGGTGCTATTAAGACAGGAAAAATTGACATTATTATATCAGGTATGACACCTACACCAGAGCGGTTAAAAGAAGTTGATTTTTCTAATGCTTATATGACGGTAGATCAAAAAATGATTATTAAAAAATCAGAAGCTGATCGTTTTAAAACGATAAGTGATTTTGCTAATAAAAAAATTGGTGTCCAAAAACAAACACAACAAGAAAAAATAGCACAAAACGAAATTGAAAATGCACAAATTCAATCATTAACTAGAGTTCCTGAAGTTATCATGTCATTAAAAAGCGGTAAAGTAAATGGAATGGTTATTGAAGGACCTGTAGCAGAAGCTTATTTAAAACAAAATAAAGATTTAACATTTGCAGATGATGTTAAATTTGAAGAAGGGAGAAAAAATACAGCAATTGCGCTACCCAAAAATTCTCCAGTCTTAATGGATAAATTAAATAGTTCTATCAAAGATGTAAAAGATAAAAATTTATTAGACGATTATAAAGATTCAGCTGCTGAAGCTATGCAAAAAGATGAAGGTAACTTCTTTACGAAATATGGTAATTTTTTCTTGAAAGGTATTAAAAATACAATCCTAATTTCGATAGTAGGTGTAGTTCTAGGTGCTGTATTTGGAGCGTTTATCGCATTATTGAAATTAAGTAAAATTAAAATATTAAGATGGATTTCATCGGCGTACATTGAATTTTTAAGAGGTACACCATTATTAGTACAAGTCTTCCTAGTTTATTTTGGTACTACAGCAGTACTCGGGTTAGATATATCTGCTTTAATATGTGGTATGATAGCGCTCGTTATAAACTGTTCAGCTTATATTGCTGAAATAATAAGAGCAGGGATCAATGCAGTTGATAAAGGGCAAACTGAAGCAGCTAGAAGCTTAGGACTAACTTATGGTCAAACGATGAAATCAGTTATTTTACCACAAGCTGTGAAAAATATATTACCAGCTTTAGGTAATGAATTTGTGACTGTAATTAAAGAATCTTCAATTGTATCTGTAATAGGCGTTAGTGAAATTATGTTTAATGCACAAGTTGTGCAAGGTGCTTCATTTGATCCATTCACTCCACTTATTGTAGCTGCAGTATTATACTTTATACTTACATTTACTTTATCAAGAGTGATGAATTTCTTCGAAGGGAGATTGAAAGTTAGTGATTAATATTAAAAATTTATATAAAGCATTTGGGAAGAATGAAGTATTAAAAGGCATAGATTTGAAAGTGGAAAAGGGAGAAGTTGTTGCAATTATTGGCCCGTCTGGAAGTGGTAAAAGTACACTTTTGCGTTGTATGAATTTATTAGAAACACCTTCAAGTGGTGAAGTAATATTTAAAGATAATCATTTAACAAATGAAAAAACAAAATTAGAAACCTTAAGACAACAAATGGGAATGGTTTTTCAGAACTTTAATTTGTTTCCTCATAAAAAAGTAATTGATAACATTATGCTAGCACCTAGTTTATTGAAAAAAGGTAGTCAAAGTAAATTAAGAAAAGAAGCGAATATTTTATTAAAAAAAGTAGGCTTAGAAGATAAAGCTGATGCTTATCCGTCACAACTATCTGGAGGACAAAAGCAAAGAGTGGCAATTGCAAGGGCGCTTGCGATGAATCCAGAAGTTTTACTATTTGATGAACCTACGTCAGCACTTGACCCAGAAGTGGTCGGTGATGTATTAAAAGTAATGAAAGATTTAGCAAAAGAAGGCATGACTATGGCGGTAGTAACACATGAAATGAATTTTGCTAAAGATGTAAGTGATAAAGTCGTTTTCATGGCTGATGGTGTAATCGTAGAAGCTGGTAAGCCACAAGATATTTTTGAACAACCCAAGCACGATAGAACCAAAAATTTCTTAGCACGTGTCTTGTAAATATATTGTATTTAAGCAAGTTGATTATGAACGTAGTACACTACAATTCATTTAAATCAGCTTGTTTTTTTAATAAAAATTTGAAATTTGTTTCAGTGAATTCTCTTAATAACACTGAATGTGTTAAACTATAGAATGTATGTTTTTAAGGTGGGGTGTATTAAATGAATATAGATCAATTGAAACAAGATGTCATAGACTATGCCCATTCAATTGGAATTGATAGTATAGGCTTTACAACTGCTGATCCATTTGATGAATTAAAGCAAAAATTAGTGGATTATCATGCAAAGGGTTACGCATCAGGCTTTGAAGAATCAGATATTGGTTTACGAACTGAACCCAAATTATCGTTACCAACGGCAAGATCAATTATTGCTATTGCTGTTGGTTATCCTAATAAATTGAAAGGTGCACCTAGGAGTGTACGTGGAGATAGAAGAGGCATGTTTGCGAGGGCTTCATGGGGTCAAGATTATCATACAATCATGAGAAAACGTTTGGACCAATTGGCTGAATATTTAGAAGCTAGAGTACCTAATGTAGAAATAAAATCTATGGTTGATACAGGAGTATTGTCTGACCGCGCTGTTGCTGAACGCGCAGGATTAGGTTACGTAGGGAGAAACGGTTTTGTTATAAATCCAGATCTTGGTACATGGACATATTTAGGTGAAATGTTAGTAAGTGTTCCTTTCCCGCCAGATGACCCACTTATCGATAGTTGTGGTGATTGTACTATATGTGTGGACCGTTGTCCTACTGGAGCACTTGTTGGTGATGGACAGTTAAATAGTCAAAAGTGTATTAGTTTTTTAACTCAAACAAAAGGTTACTTAGCCGATGAATACCGATATAAAATTGGTAATCGTCTTTATGGGTGCGATACCTGCCAACAAGTTTGTCCAAGAAACCGTGGAATTAATACCCAACATGATGATATTGTTTTAGAACCTGAGGTTTTAAAACCAAGATTAGTGCCATTATTACAAATGAGTAATAAAGAATTTAAAAATACTTATGGCCATTTGGCTGGTGCTTGGAGAGGTAAAAAACCAATTCAAAGAAATGCAATATTGG
This sequence comes from Staphylococcus sp. GDY8P131P, assembly GCF_017891975.1. Classification (NCBI taxonomy): domain Bacteria; kingdom Bacillati; phylum Bacillota; class Bacilli; order Caryophanales; family Staphylococcaceae; genus Staphylococcus; species Staphylococcus sp. GDY8P131P. The sequence goes on along the minus strand of NZ_JAESKF010000019.1, from coordinate 10,436 downwards.
CGTTAGCGCACTTTAAAGAAGAAACAGCTATACCTGAATTACAGGAAGTGGCTTTGAATGATCCTAGGCCGATGATTAGAGGAACAGCTTATTGGGCTATTGGACAAATTCAAGGAGAAGTTGCAAGACCTTTTATAGATGCACACTATGATAATGAATTAGAAGAAGTCCAACACGAGATGTTAAAAGGGCTAGATATGAGGAGAGAATAAAAGAATGACGAACCACATCGTATTATTTCAACCACAAATCCCTGGCAATACAGGAAGTATTGCCAGAACATGCGCTGGCACATATACACATTTACATCTAATAAAACCATTAGGATTTAGTACAGATGATAAAATGTTGAAGAGAGCAGGCCTAGATTATTGGAATTCTGTAAATATCAATTATTATGAAAATATAGAAGAATTTTTTGCAACAACAAATGGTAATTATTATCTATTGACGAAGTTTGGTAAAAAAACATATTCTGATTTTGACTTTACTGATGAAGCACAAGATCACTATTTTATCTTCGGTAGAGAAACAACGGGGTTACCAGATTGGGTGAAAGATAAATATCAAGACACAGCGCTAAGAATCCCGATGAACGATAATATTAGGTCATTAAATCTCTCTAATACAGCTTCTTTGCTTATATACGAAGCTTTGAGACAACAAAATTTTCCTAGCTTATATTAAATTACATATTAATCAATGAAAATCTAGCTAAACATTTGTATAATAATGGTAAGACTTATAGTCAAGCTTTGAAATTTTGGTTGGTTTTTTAAAAGTTATATAGTTTATGAGAATTGCTTCAGGGGTATTATTATAAATAATGCTAGAACGCGTGTTAAAAGAAAAAGAGGAGTGTAATTACTATGGCAATGAACTTTAAAGTTTTAGAAAATGAAAGAATCGTAGCAGAATATGCTGCTGATATTTTAAGAAAACAATTTAACAATAATCCAACAACTATTGCTGGTGTGCACCTTTCTAATGATAATGCACCAGTATTAGATGAACTAAAGAAAAATATAGATAATAATGCTGTAGATTTTAGTCAAATTAATATATTAGACTATGACAGTAATAAGTCATATTTTGAAGCATTAGGTGTACCAGAAGGCCAAATTTACGGTATTTCTTATGGCGAAGACACAGAATCATTTATAAGTGACAAGATTAAAACTAAAGAAAATAAAGGTAAATTGATTACGCAAATACTTTCTATTGATACAAATAGTCGACTTAATGTAAGTATTAATCATGGTCTGTTTTCTGCAAGAGAAGTTATATTGGTCATTACTGGTAGTGAGAAAAAAGATATTGTTCATAAATTATACGAAGAAAATGGTAAGACTTCATTTGAACCCGCTGATTTAAAAGCGCATCGCATGGTTAATGTTATTTTGGATGAAGCAGCTGCAGAAGGTCTGCCAGAAGATGTTCGTCACTATTTCACTGCACGTTTTGCATAAAATAAAAATGTGAGGTGTGTATAATGAGAAATGATAGTACTAAAAACCAATTAAATCATGATACTGAAGTAGAAAATGAAATGGTTGATGGTTTTGAAGATGTTGTAGAGTTAGGTAAAGAAATGGAACAAATTTCTGAAGAAAACGACGAAGATAAGCTAGATAAAGCACATGATGCAAGCGTGCGTTCAGATTTAGATGATTAATGATTAATCTGAAAATTGGATTATTGAAGCGAGCATACAAAATCAAAGTTTAGTTTTTGATTTTTATCTCGTTTCTTTTTTATTATATACTCGTTTGAGTTCTATTTAAGCATAATTAAAAGAAAACTGTTAAAAACAATGCCACGTGAAAAATGATTATGTTATTATTAAGTCATTATTTGATTTAAGGAGCAATTATACATATGTTAAGTAACTATTGGAAATATCTTATGATTAGTGCAATCATTGTAAATTTAATTTCTATTAAAGGTTTTCCGATGGCTATAGGAGCCATTTATCTACCTATATTATTTAAGATTATTCAATTACAGATAAATTTATCGCGTGGTCTTGTGGATAAAGTGAATGCCTCAACTTTTGTAAAAAGCAACCAGACAGGAATCATTATTAGTGTATTATGTTGTGTTGTTGTAACCGTGTTACTATTCAAACCTTTAGGTGACTTTTATAATAGTCTAACTGGCTTTTTAGGTTTTCTTATAACTATAAGTCCAGTCACAATGGTTATTGGAACAATTCTGTTGATCCTGACTGCTATAGGTATTATACAAGCAGCAAAAATTAAATTTAAAAATATAAATATTACAAAAGAATAATAATATAATACGTGAAATGCGACCAGAAATTATTTTTGAATTTCTGGTTTTTTATATCGATTAAAATGATAATTCATTCTTTTTTAATTTTTAAATCAATAACTACACGCTTATTTTACAGTAATGAAAACGCTATATTAAAGAGATTGCCCAGTTAAATTGATTAATGCTATACTAAAGTCAAATACACATTGAAGGGGAGAATTTTAAATGTCAGTTAGAATTGAACATGATACATTTGGTGAAATTGAAGTACCTGCAGATAAATACTGGGGCGCCCAAACAGAAAGAAGTAAACGAAACTTCCCAGTTGGCAAAGAACGTATGCCAATTGAAGTTGTTTATGGTTTTGCGCAATTAAAAAGAGGTGCAGCTTTAGCCAATCACGAATTAGGAAAGCTAAGTGACGCAAAAAAAGATGCCATTACATATGCATGTGACCGTATTTTAAATAAAGAATTAGATGAGCATTTTCCATTAGTTGTTTGGCAAACAGGAAGCGGCACTCAAAGTAATATGAATGTTAATGAAGTTGTTAGCTATGTAGCTAACGAATATCTAAAAGAACAAGGAAGCGATGAATCAATCCATCCTAATGATGATGTGAATAAATCACAAAGTTCAAATGATACATTCCCGACTGCTATGCATGTTGCTTTATATAATGAAATTGAGAAGAAACTTGAACCTGCTTTAAAAATATTACGTAATACATTCAAAGAAAAAGAAGAAAAATTTAATGACGTTATTAAAATAGGCCGTACGCATTTACAAGATGCTACACCGATACGTTTAGGACAAGAAATAAGCGGTTGGCGCTATATGTTAGATAAATGTGAAACATTGTTGAATGAATCCAAAGCACATATTTTAAATTTAGCTATTGGTGGCACTGCGGTAGGTACAGGCATCAACGCTCATCCAGATTTTGGCGATAAAGTTGCTAAATTCATTTCAAAAAATACAGGATATCCATTTGTATCGTCTGAAAATAAATTTCACGCATTAACTGCTCATGATGAAGTAGTTCAATTACATGGTTCTCTTAAAGCGCTTGCAACTGACTTAATGAAAATTGCCAACGATGTTAGATGGTTAGCGTCAGGCCCACGTGCAGGACTTGCAGAAATTTCAATACCTGAAAATGAACCAGGCTCTTCTATCATGCCAGGTAAAGTAAACCCGACACAATGTGAAATGCTAACTATGGTAGCTGTACAAGTCATGGGCAATGACACTGCAGTAGGCATAGGTAGTTCGCAAGGGAACTTTGAGTTGAATGTGTATAAACCTGTCATCTTGCATAACACATTACAGTCTATTTATTTATTAGCTGATGGTATGCAAACATTTAATGATAATTGCGCAATAGGTATTGAACCAATTGAAGCCAATATCGATAACTATTTAAATCAATCATTAATGCTAGTAACAGCGTTAAACCCTCATATTGGATATGAAAAAGCTGCAAGTATTGCAAAAAAGGCACATCGTGAGGGCTTAACCTTAAAAGAATCTGCAATTCAATCAGGTTATCTAACAGAAGCACAATTTGATGAGTGGATTAAACCTGAAGATATGGTTGAACCTAAATAATATCGAGTAATAAAAGAGTGAATAAAAAATCAACTTTTAAAGGTCGCTGTTTTTAGAAGGGGCTGGAAGACTAGGAAAATGAATCTAGTTAAGTGCATGACATGGGCTAAAGTTTATATACACATATTACTAAATTGATCAATTGAAAAATAATACTTTTATAGCTTGTTATTATTTTATTTTATGTCTAATCATTTATTGTGAATATTATGTACGAGGCTGAAACGTATTTACGTTTCAGCCTCGCTTTAAATACTATTTAAATGTCGTCATCTAAGCTGACGGAAATCATTTTTTGTGTTAATGGATGAATAAATTCAATTTTATAACTGTTTAACTGAAGTTGTCTTAAAGTTGAATCACCATATAGTGGGTCACCGATAACAGGGTGGCCCATTTCTGCTAAATGGACACGAATTTGATGTGTTCTTCCAGTGTCTAATTTTAAATCTACTTCACAGACATTTTCTTTTATCATCTTCGACGATAAAATATGCGTAATAGCTGTTTGACCTGTAGAAGAGACCCGACGTTTATTTGAATGAAATTTATCTTTGCCTATAGGCATGTCGATGGTTTGAGACTTAATAGGTAATAAACTATGTACGTGTGCTTTATAAATTCGATCAATTTGATTTTCTTCTAGCATACGGTCTAGTATCTTTTTCATCAATGGGTTTTTTGCAACAATTAACAAGCCAACTGTCTCTTGGTCTAAGCGATGTATTGGTTCAACATAATCGCTTTTTATTGTATATATGACATGATTCATTAATGTATTGCTTTCTTTTAAATCGTTAGGATGTGTTTTGACACCCTTAGGCTTCATAACAATTGCTAAATCATTATCCTCATAATAAATTTGTGCGAATCGATAACTTGGTAAATAATTGCTTTTTTCATCAGGCGTAGGGATATAAATATCGTCATCTGTTTTTACTTGTGACATGAGTTTGGCTTCTAAGCCATTAATTGTGATGTCTTTTGACATATTTAAATTGTGTAAGTCTTTTTTAGGTAATTGTAATTGCTGGAATATTTCTTTTAATGTTAATTGATTATATTTTTCTGGGATTTGAAATTTCATAATATCCTCCTCTATGATCAATTATTATCATACCATAAACATTACACTAAACATATGAGTCGTTGAGATTGATTTAATCATTTTTATTGTTAATTATCTAAAATGAAACACAATTGTTTACCTATTTTTAAATTTCTTAACAAGATTGTATAATGTATGTAAACAGGGTTGTTAAAGTTAAAGAATGGACTGGTTAAATGGAAAAACCGACTAGATTAGCATTATTGAAAGAAATTGCTGAGTTTTTAAATGAAGAAACAGAAACATATAGTATGTTACAAGGTGCTTTAAAATCATTAATTGATGGCAGTGAATTTACGACAGGATGGATTTTCTTCATTGATGAAGTAGGTCAACATGAGCTTGTATCATATATCAATTTGCCTGGTGCGTTAGAAAAAAATAATTGTCAGTATATGCGTGAAGGTACTTGTTGGTGCGTACAGGCTTATCAGAATAAAAAGTTAACAAAGGCTTCAAATATTATTAATTGCTCCCGTATTAATTTAGCAAATCGCGCTTATCATGAAGAAACAGATGGAGTTACACATCATGCTACAGTGCCATTGAGATCAGGTGAAGAACAATTTGGTTTACTCAATGTAGCAACACCACATACCAAAAGATATAGTGAAGAAAATTTGGAATTACTAGAGTCTGTTGCGTTACAAATTGGTTCTGCTATAAAAAGAATCCTTTTAACGAATCAAGAAAAGGAAGCTGCACGCATAAGCGAACGTAATAGGTTAGCTAGAGACTTACATGATTCAGTTAATCAGATGCTTTTTTCTGTGAAATTGACAGCCCATGCTGCTCTAGGAATGACGCAAGAAGAAGTGTCGCGTAAAGCTTTTCAAGTTATTGAAGATACGAGTCAACAAGCTGTCAACGAAATGCGAGCGTTAATTTGGCAATTAAAACCTGTTGGGTTAGAACAAGGTTTAGTTAATGCACTAAAACAATATAGTGAATTGTTACAATTAGAGCTATTGGTTAAAGTAGAGGGTTTAATTAAATTGCCTAATTTAATTGAAGAAAATGTTTACAGGATTGTCCAAGAAGCAATCAATAACACTAAAAAACATGGTGACACTACTCAAGTTAAATTAAACTTAATTCAAAAATTAGATTATCTGTACGTTACCATTGTTGATTTTGGGAAAGGTTTTGACGCTACTCATCCAAATTCATATCATTCTCATGGCATAAATAATATGAAGCAACGCTCAAAGCAGATAAATGGTAAATTAATGATTGAATCCCAACCCAGCAAAGGTACGCAAATTTATATAACAATACCATTATAAAGTTTCGAAAGGAAGGTCAAGATGCATCGAATCATTTTAGTAGACGATCACCATATAGTAAGACAAGGCTTAGAATTTCTACTATCTACAGTAGAAGATATAGAAGTTGTGAAAGGCTTCTCAGATGGTAAGTCTTTTTTAAGATATATTGAAGCGCATGATTTGCCTGATATTGTCTTGTTAGATTTAGTTATGCCAGTTATGAATGGTATTGAAATTACAGAAATAATGAAAGAAAAATATCCTGATGTGAAAATACTAGTATTAACGAGCTATGTAGATGACGAACACGTCATTTCTGCTATTGATAAGGGCGCTGATGGTTATGAAATGAAAGATGTTGAGCCAGAACAATTGATCAAAACAATTAAAAGCGTATTAGCAGGCGAAAAAATTATTCATCCCCAAGCACAAAGTGTCATTGAATCTATGAGCGATAAACCACATTACACCAATAAGCTATCAAAACGAGAGTCTGAAGTCCTTACTGAAATGGCAAAGGGAAAAACAAATAAAGAAATTGCTGAAACATTATTTGTGTCTGAAAAAACAGTTAAAACACATGTTAGTCATATTTTTGCTAAATTACAAGTGAGTGATCGGACGCAAGCTGCGATTTATGCAATGCAAAACAACCTTATATGAACTCATTGAGTAAGGAAGCCAGAACGCTATGCTTTTAAATGTTGTTATCCACTAGATAGAGGGGTTAGGCTTGAAAACGAATGATATAATCCTATTGTTATATCTTATTAAATCGCAATAGGACTATATTTAGGGCTAATACATAAGTTGGGCGTAAATTTCTAAAGTAGTAGTCTAATCAAAACACAAGGCGCTCTAATCTTTTTCAACATTCCTATTTACTTTTGTTTTAAAATGTATAATTTTACTATATAATATAGCTAATAAACAATAAGGGGATGTTGTTATGAAAACCAAAAACTTGTCGTTAAAAATCGTGATAGCGCTTATTTTAGGCATAACCATTGGCTCAATTTTTAATATGTTTGCGCAATCAGGATTTGTTGTCAATGTTGATAAGTATGTCTTTAATGTCATTGGTCAAATATTTTTAAATTTAATATTCATGCTAGTCGTACCTGTTGTATTTGTTTCGATCGTATTAGGTGTAGTCGGTGTAGGGGACCCAAAATTACTTGGTGGTATAGGGTTAAAGACAATTACTTTCTTTTTAACTACGACAGCTATCGCTATTATTATTGGTATTGTTTTAGCTTCAGTTTTACAACCCGGTGAAGGGAAATCAGATCTATTAAATAGTGATGATGTATCAAGTTATCAAAAAACATTAGATAAAGAAGATAATGCTCAAAGCTCTGCAGCTAATCAAACATTTGATCAAACATTGATTAACCTTTTTCCTAAAAATCCATTACAAGCCATGAGTGAAGAAAATATGTTGCAAATTATAACATTTGCAATATTTATAGGGATTGGTTTAATTATGGTCGGTTCCAAAGCTCAAGCGGTACACCGGCTATTTGAACAAACTAATGAAGTTTTAATGTATATTGTGACTATGATTATGAGTGTATTTGCGCCAATCGGTACATTTGGGCTTGTTGCACATGCATTTACGGGAGCTGGGTTTGGTGCGATTCAACAACTTGGCATGTATTTCTTTATTGTGCTCCTGGCACTATTTATACATTTCTTCGTTGTATATGGATCAGCAGTTAAGTTTATCGCCAAAACTAGTCCACTGAGATTCTTTAAAGGGTTTTTACCAGCTATTACATTAGGTTTTAGTGCATCTAGCTCTACCGCCACTTTACCAGTATCACTAAAATGTACTAAAAACATGGGTGTTCGACCAGAAGTAGCTTCTTTTGTTCAACCGTTAGGAGCAACAATCAATATGGACGGTACGGCCATTATGCAAGGTGTAGCAACCATATTCATTGCACAAATTTCAGGTGTAGATTTGTCGTTGATGCAAATTATAACAGTTGTTGTTATTGCAGTGGTTGCGTCCATTGGTACTGCAGGTGTGCCAGGCGTTGGATTGATTATGTTAGCTATGGTATTAAATGCAGTGGGCTTAAATCCAGCAGCAATTGGTATTATCTTAGGTATTGATAGATTATTAGATATGACAAGAACTTCAGTCAATATTACGGGTGATGCAGCTTGCGCCCTTATCATTTCAAAATCAGAAGATAAGAAATTAGCTGCAAAACGTGACAATTAATATAGGACCTTTAATAGGGATAGAAAGAGCAATTATGTTTTATGTTATTTAAATTTAATATGTCAACAACCAATGATTCAATTTGTATTTTTACTATAATTATTTTGTTTGTGAATATCACATCATGTATATATAATTTTAAAGAGATTAATCGTAATGTCTGAAATACCCCTCTTATCGATCCCAATTAGTCGATGAGAGGGGTATTTATGGTTATTATAGTTATTCGATAGTAGTGTCGTTATAATTAATAGTAAGATGTCATTTGGCATGCGAACTAATTGGCTACCATCTATACATACGAATAATTGAAAATATAGAAAATCATAAATGATAATATGGAAATTTAAAAATTTTCATAAGAATTCTTTTACAAGAAAGATGTCATAAACAGATTTTTAGTTAATGAGAAGTAAGTACGTTATACAATTCTGCAAACTTTTTACCATCTTTTCTTGGGACTTGATCAAATATCCACGGCTCGCCATCTGACTCCACAATCGTTAGCCTAAACGGTGTTAAAGATAAACCAAATTTAACATTTTGGATTTCTTCAAAGGAAAACAAGCTTTTGATTTCATGATTTTCTAGAATACCGTTAGCTTTAAAAGTGATCTTATCATTATATAATGTCAAAATTCCTGGAATTATTTGAGCTTGAATAAATTTCATTGACGCATATGTAGAAATCAGTTTTGTTGAAGATGGATTGTTCAAAATGATGCCTCCTCAAATCCTTTTTAAACAATATATCATTATACATAACAAGAGACAATTCTATTTAGATTTGTATGTTTTAGACGTTATAAAAAGAGCAGAGAACGAAATCAAAGTAATTAAGATGATTTTGTTCTCTACTGTTCAAATAGTATGTTTTTATATCATTATCATTTTGAGTAACTTTATATAGGTGTGTTAGTTTTGCAGTTAAATTTATATGTTTAGCATTATCCATGTGTTTGATATCTAATAAAACTAAATCAGTATACGCTAATAAATACGTCAAGATGTTTATTAAAAGCCACTGTATCATTTGCTGTACCAGCTGATGTATCGATACATGTATGAATATCTTGTTCTTTTAATAACTAGAATAGGGTGGTTAAGAATTTTTATTTGCAATAATGGTTCGCCACCACTAACTGTAACGCCGCCTCCATATGCATCAAAGTATGGTTTGAATGGCGTTATTTCATTAACCATTTCATCTACGGTGACTTCTCTAGTGAAATTTTTTTATGTCCAAGTATCTGGATTATGACTGTATAAACATCTAAGTAAACACCCTTGCGTGAATAAAATATATCGCAGTCCCAGGCCATCAACCGTGCCTAGACTTTCAATTGAACGTAAATGTGCTTTAACCATACGAATGCCACCCTTTGGTGGCATTCGTATGGTTTCTCAGTTTGGACACCGACAATAGTCTCTAAACCTTTATTTAGATAGCCGGCATCATGAACGATAATTGTTGATGGTACTTTTGTATCTATACCCCACATTCCACCGCGTTCACGCACTTCTCTTGATAATTGCATGACTTGATCCCAGAGTTTCATTGTTGCTTCAGTAGGACCTTCTAAAAATTGGTCACCACCTGTATATAATGTCTAATTTAGTTAGATATATTCTGTAACATTCACTTGGCACTTGCAGCGACCTTGTTTATAATTATATCATGCAGTTGATTTTGTGTAGTTTTTTTTAACATGCGACTATCTCCATATTATATGTTAAATACTTCACAATAATTATATCATTTAGTTTGTTGAAAAAATTACAATATTTTTGAATAATTTTAATCTGAAATTGAAAGCTTTAGGAATCTGTATTGAAAAATAACGCACATATGGTGTAATTTAACCCTGTTATATAACAGAGGCAAAGCAAATAATAAAAAGAGATACTGAATTTTTGGGGCTCTTTGTCAAAGAGGACT
>NZ_JAESKF010000018.1:0-94943 GCF_017891975.1 Staphylococcus sp. GDY8P131P | reverse complement strand
TTAGCTCATAAAATACTAATTTGTGTTATCAATAACACGTTGTTTTTGAATCAACATTTAATGTTGAATTCGGAATTAACGTTGACATATTGCAAGTCAGTTTTCAATGTTCATTTTAAATATTTCCTATTGGAGCGGGTGATGGGAATCGAACCCACAACATCAGCTTGGAAGGCTGAGGTTTTGCCATTAAACTACACCCGCTTATTTTATTAGAATCAGATAATGTATTTTGATGCGGCCGAGAGGACTTGAACCTCCACGGGATAAATCCCACTAGGCCCTCAACCTAGCGCGTCTGCCATTCCGCCACGGCCGCTCGGTTGACACTACGATGTTTAGTTCATCAAGATAACGTATTTCATTGTAATATGTTTGAAATGTTTTGTCAATAACTTTTTAAAATTTCTTTTACAAAGTTAACAACTGAAGTATTTGTTTACGTATGATTTTCGCAACGTTTTATATCTTATAATATAAACTACATATCGTCAATGCGTTCGCATAATAAAAAAGAGTAAAAATAATCATTTAAAGTTTTTATTTATATATATACACAAATTTCATATAAATATTACTTTGGTATTCAGGTAAAGCTCTGAATTTTATTAAAAATTAAGTGAAAAGTGAAAAAAGAAAGCTGAATTCATGAAATACAATCAGCTTTCTTTTTTCATTTGAAATGCGTAATTAACGGAATTTTATTTCTACTAATTTCCCCTTACACTGTCCACAAACCATTTTTTCAGTATTAACTTTTCTTATCCTATTAAATTTTAAGTTACAATTAGAACATACATACGTATATCTAACTCGATCTTCGTAATTTTCTATAGCGGAGCAAAATCTTGGCGCCCCAGTTTGTGTGCTTAATATTTTAAAGTCTTTATCTTTGTGTTTATACCCTCTTCCTTGTAGATGAAGATGGTAATGACATAATTCATGTTTAATAATATCTTCAATAGCCTTTTCCCCAAACTTATTATACTGTTTAACATTAACTTCTATATTATGCGTATTTAATATATAACGGCCACCAGTGGTTCTAAGTCTTGGGTTGAAATAAGCTTTATGTTTAAAAGGTCTATTAAAATAAGATTTAGAAATAGACTCGGTCATTTGTTGTAAATTTAAATTATCCATATGGATCAATCATTGTCAATGAAACTTTACCTTTTTTATCATCTATATCTAAAATCCAAACATCAACGATATCTCCTACACTCACAATATCCATCGGGTTTTTAACAAATTTCTTAGAGAGTTTTGAGATATGCACTAATCCATCTTGTTTAACACCAATATCGACAAATGCTCCAAAATCAACCACATTTCTCACAGTACCACTCAATTTCATATTAGGTGACAAATCTTCAATTGATAATACATCTGATTTTAACATAGGGGTGTCGAATTCATTCCGCGGGTCTCTATTTGGAGCAATTAATGATTTAATGATATCTTCAAGCGTTGGTTCCCCAATATTTAGTTTTGTTGCCATACTCGATAAATTTATATGATTTAAAGCTGATTTCAATTCGTCATTACCTAGATCCTCAACTTTGAAACCTATTTCCTTTAATAATTGGTAGGTTGCATCATAACTTTCAGGGTGAATGGATGTATTATCTAACGGTTCACTACCATTGATGATTCTTAAGAAACCAATACTTTGTTCGAATGTTTTAGCCCCTAATCGTTTCACTTTAGCAATATCTTTATTGTGTTTAATCGCACCATTTTCTTCTCGATAAGTAATAATATTCTGTGCGATTGTCGACGATAAGCCTGACACATATTGTAAAAGTGAACGTGACGCAGTATTTACATCAACACCTACCTGGTTAACAGCTGTTTCCACAACAAAAGTTAAAGCACCTTCCAATGCTTTTTGATTTACGTCATGTTGATATTGGCCTACGCCAATTGATTTCGGGTCAATTTTCACCAACTCACTTAATGGATCTTGCACCCTTCTTCCAATAGATACTGCACTACGTTCTTCTACTTGGAAATCTGGAAATTCTGAACGAGCAACCTCGGAAGCAGAATATACTGATGCGCCAGCTTCATTTACGATAATAAATTGTGCTTTCATTTGGTGTTTTTGAATCATTGATGCTATGAATTGTTCTGTTTCTCTACTTGCCGTTCCATTACCGATAGCAATTAAATCAACATCATAATGGTTTACAAATTGAACAAACGTTTTTTCTGCCTCTTCTTTTTTATTTACTGGTGGGTGAGGGTATATCACCCCTTTTGCAATAAATGTACCAAAGGGATTGATTACAGCTAATTTACATCCTGTTCTAAACGCCGGGTCGACACCCAATATTTGTTTACCTTTCATCGGCGGTTGTAATAAAAGGTTTCTTAAGTTTTCACTAAATACATCAATAGCATGGTTTTCAGCTTTTTCTGTTAAATCTCCTCTTATTTCCCTCTCTATCGAAGGCATGATTAATCGTTTTAGACTATCCTTTATCGCGTCTCCTACAACATTTGACCCTTCATGTTGATATGTTATTTCATTTTTACGAATAAAATTCTCGATACCTTGTGTGTCCATCTCTATCTTTGCTGTTAATACTTTCTCTTTTTCACCACGATTTATCGCTAAAACTCTATGGTTGGCAATTTGTTTGATTGGTTCCGAATAATCGTAATACATAGAAAAAATTTCTTTCTCGTCATCGGCATTCTTTTTCTTTTGAGTTACTATTTTACCATGTTGGAACGTATCTTTAAGAATTTTCGTTCTATACTTAGGAGCGTCTGATACTGATTCAGCTATTATATCTTGTGCGCCTTTAATTGCTTGTGCTTTATCTGTTATTTCTTCATTTAAAAATTGCATTGCTTTTTCTTCAACTGACATATCCAATTTCGATTTTCTAAGCCATTGTGCAAACGGCTCTAAACCTTTTCTTTTTGCTTCAGTAGCTCTTGTTTTCTTTTTTTGTTTATAAGGTCTGTATAGATCTTCTACTCTTTGTAATTTGGTTTGTTTCAAAATATCGCTTTTTAACTCTGTAGTTAAAAGACCTTGTTCTTCTATATTATGTATGACTTCTTCTTTTCTTTTTTGTAGGTTAACCATGTATTGATATTCATCATCAATTTGTTTGATTTCTACTTCATCTAAACCACCAGTTTGCTCTTTACGATAACGAGCAATAAACGGTACTGTATTTTTTTCTTCAAGCAATGATAATACTGCATGAATTTGTTGGCTTGAAAATTTGTATTTTTCTTTTATAGATTGTATTAAATTACTATCCATAGTATCCTCCACTCATAAATAAAAAATTGATTTACGCTTTATTATATTCTAACATACAACGTTATCCCCTTGCCTTTTAATAATACTCAACCAAACATTAATAAAAGCAGAATCCCGGGTTTGGAATTCTGCTTTGCGAACATGCATTTTATTTATTTGCTGCTTCTTGAAGTTTCTTGATTGCTGTTCTTTGTAAACGAGATACATGCATTTGACTTAAACCTATTCGTTCACCTGTTTCCTTTTGACTTAAACCTTCAATAAATGTACATTGTATAATTTCTCTTTCACGTTCAGTTAAAATAGGAAGTATTTTCTCTAAAATCATTCGTTTTTCTGTTAAATCATAATTATCATCTTGCTGACCCATAATATCTAATAATGTAACAGTGGAGCCATCTTTATCCGCTTCAATAGAATGATCTACGCTTAATGCATTATAACTTTGTCCCATTTCCATGGCTTCAAGCACATCTTCCTCGTTTACTTCCAGCCGGTTAGCTATTTCAGCAATAGAAGGTGAACGCTCTAACTCATTAGTTAATTCATCAGTGACTTTTTTGATACGCGGTCCAATCTCTTTAATGCGTCTTGGAACATGTACACTCCACGTTTTATCACGTAAATAACGCTTTATCTCACCAATGACAGTTGGTACTAAAAAGGCTTCGAATTTTCTATCGAAAGATAGGTCGAATCGGTTAATCGCTCCAATTAAACCAACCATACCAACCTGAACGAGATCTTCGTGATGAGATTGGCCTTTTGAATACTTATAGGCCAATGATTCGATTAACTTTTTATAATGTCTAACAAGTTTATCTTGTGCATCGGTGTTTTCATTATTTTGATGCTCGAGTATCCATTGGTTTATTTGTTCAGGTGATACGTCATTAACTGATTTCGACTCTTTCGCCATTATTTCGCACCTGCTCTTTTTTAATATACTTAATCATGCTAATTGTTACACCAGAATTTTTATCTACTGTAACTTCATCCATTAAAGATTCGATTAAAAATAGTCCAAGACCTCCTTCTCTAAGAAAATCTATATTTTCATCTTCTTTATATGGTCCTAGCTTTGCTTTCGTTTCTTCGTAATTAAAGCTTTCTCCTTGGTCAGAAATTACAATTTTAATTTTATCATCAAAAATTTCAAAACAAAGGTTAATCATGCCTACCTCTGTGGCGTCATCTTTATATGCATGTTTCACTGCGTTCGTTACTGCTTCACTGACTGCGATTTTTGCATCTTCTATATCATCATATGAGGCACCAGCACGTGAAAAAACCCCTGATAATGTTAAACGTATTAAACTTACATATTCGGCTGAGGCTGGTAAGCGCATTTCAATATAATCCTGTTTAAGTTGCATGTTATTCGACCTCCGTTCCTTCATTAACATGCATCAAATCTTTCAACCCAGTTATATCAAATAATCGACTTATTCGATCTGAAGCACCTAAAATATATAATTCTTTATCATTCTGGTTTAAAGCTTTCAACGTTCCTACAAATAGTCCTAAACCAGTTGAATCCATATAACTAACATTTTCTAAATTAACATATATATCATGTGTTCCTTCTTGTCTCATCGGTACTAATACTTCTTCCAATTCAGGAACAGTATAAACATCTAATTCTCCACCTACTTTGACCTCATAATGAGTATCATGTGTTACTGTTTCAATATTCAGATTCATAAATTACACTCCTAAGCATAGTTTCATTAATAACCATTATACCCTTTAAGTTTAAAAGCTAATCTTATCTAATTGACTCTTTTTATAATTAATATTGTTAAATCGTCTCTTCTATCTGGATTTTGGATTTTTAAAATCGCCTCATATAAAAGTTGAACGATGTCTTGCGGGTGCATATGTTTATATTTTTTTATCATATTTAAAAGATAATTTTTATCTAAAAAATCACCAGCTTCATTTCTAACCTCAGTGACACCATCCGTAAATATGATAACTAAATCATCTAAATAAATAGGTATCTCTTGTTGTTTATATCTTGTTTGTTGGCTTACACCTAATACACGTCCTCTAACACTGATTTCTTCAAATTCTTCAGTTTCAGCTCTATAGACATAACCAGGTTCGTGACCAGCAGAACTACAATATAAGAGATGATTTAATTCTTCATATAAACCATAAAACATCGTCACAAACATATTTTGGTTTACGTTTTTTTCAACTACACGATTTAGCCGCTTAAGTCCATCACTTGGTAATTGCGAATGTCCATATGAATCCATTCCAAATTTAATCATACTCATCGCTAACGCAGCGGGTATACCTTTACCTATGACATCTGCAACAGCGAAACTCATCGTGCCATCTCTATGATCTATTAAATTAAAATAATCACCACTTACTTTTTGTGCTGCTACTGAGATTACACCGATTTGTATACTGTCAAATTGAGGAATGTCTGTCTTAAGCATAGTTTGCTGTAAACGAGATGCTAAGTCAATCTCTTTATCATGATATTGCAATCGATCTACAAGTCGCTGATAGTCCCTATAATTATATCCAAACCCTTTGACTACTTCTTTAAGTATATTAAAGGTTTTAGAAATTTGTTCATCATTTAAATCTAACGCTTTGACATAATTCTTATGAATTTCAACAATATCTTCTGGCAGTAAATCTTTTCTTTTTACTTCTTCTGTAAAGCTCTCGCACTTTTTTAATAAATCTGTTTCATTAACTGCATGTAAACTTTCGTCAATTAGCGCTTTATATTGATTTTTGAATTCTTTCACTCGGTATTTCCTCCTCAAAATGCAAATATAAATCGCATACATCGGTTTTAACATAAAAATGTTTTATTATATGTATGTGTTTAAAATTGTTAAACAAGCTGTACAATTTAATTTCTATTTAAAGTAAAACACCCTCGAATTATTTATTTATATCGAAAAAAGCTTTAGGATAACCTAAAGCTTTTCAACTTAAACATCCTATTCAAAGATATGTGATTACAAACGCATCATTTGTTATCTCTTTTCTATGTACAAATAATCTTATAATTAAATGCTTGTTGCATGTATAGAGAATTGATGTCTATAACTCGCTATTTTATTACGTTTATTTAAGAATTATGTTCTATGATTTCTAATATTATGTAATCCTAAGCTAATATCTATAGCATTATTTACCTCTTGCATTTTTTCATCAGATAAATATGTTAATTTCTCTTTCAATCTGTTTTTATCTAAAGTACGTATTTGCTCTAACAAAATAACAGAGTCTTTGTCGAGTTTATACTTGCTTTTTTCTATTTCTACATGTGTAGGTATTTTAGCCTTATTAATCCTACCAGTAATTGCAGCTACAATTACGGTAGGACTATATTTATTACCAGTATCATTTTGTATAATGACTACGGGTCTTATTCCCCCTTGTTCAGATCCCTGTACTGGTGATAAATCAGCTAAATAAACGTCGCCTCTTCTCATCATTCATTGTTATGCTTAGAGCTAATGTAGACTTCATTGCAATCGCAAGCTTCACATTCAAATGGAAATGCTTCCGCCGCAAGGGAGAGATTCAAGTCAGCCATTTGTGAATAGCCTTCTTTTAAAAGTTGTTCAATACTATGATTTCTGTTTTGATTAAAACTTGCCATGAATAAAGACCTCCATGTGACTAAAATAGAATATATTGAGATTTCTTGTTAGATATATAATAACAAATTTTAAATACAGTGACTATACTATTTTAGTAATTCATTAAGGATTTCTAGGTCTTGCGTTCCATAATAAATACGTGGCAACCTTCTATTCAAGCGACATAGCACTTCATAATTAATTGTTTTTTGTTGACGTGCCAACGCTTCCACAGATTGTTGACTATCCGGATGATGGTCCATTAATATCACTTTATCACCCATTTGAATTTCTTCTGGAATTTTAATAATTATTTGATCCATACATACTTTTCCGATAATTTCACATTGCTGCCCGTTCACATTTACGTGGAAACCGGACATGATTCTTGGGAAACCATCAGCATAACCAACAGGTATGATACCTATTTTAGTAGGTTCATCTGCGGTATAAATACTACCATAGCTAACGGATTCTCCTGGTTGTAAAATTTTAGTTTGCACAATTTCGCTTATCCATTGTGCACTTGGTTTCAAATGTACTTTTACATTATCTTTTACATATTGTGAAGGATAATAGCCATATAGTGATATACCAATTCTTACTGCATTACAAAATTGGCTATCTTTCATTAAAGCACCTGCTGAATTTTGTGAATGTATATACTGTGGCTTTTCTTCTTCGTTTACAATGGATTCAAATAGCGTTTGTTGTTTAATCATAGATTCTCCTGGTTCATCTGCGCAAGCGAAATGCGTAAACACACCCTCAAACACTAAATGGTCACAATTGTTAATCAACTCGATGATTTCTTTATATTCAACTACATCTTTAATACCTAACCTGCCCATGCCTGTATCAATTTTGACATGTAACCACAAGACCTTCTCATTATCTTCTGGTATTTCTTCTAATGCTTTAATTAACCATTCTTTTGAAGGCACTGTAATTGCTACACGGTGTTGTATGGCTTTATTTATGGTATATGTAGGAATTACACCCAGTACTAATATTTTAGCATCTATCCCGTGCATTCTTAATTCAATCGCTTCATCTAATGTAGCGACCGCAAAAAAATCTGCACCATTACTCATCAAATGACGTGCGATTTTCAAACTCCCTAAACCATAACTGTTTGCTTTAACTACTGGCATCACGGTTTTACTAGGATGTAATTTTTGAAAAACTTGAAAATTTGCAACGATTGCATTTAAATCTACGTTTAAATAAGTTGATCTATAATACTTATCAGACATTAAATGGAACCTCCATTTCAAAAATAAATTTGCCGATTATATATAAAACTCATTTTATAACAATTCTAAAAAAATATTCAAATCTTATATTCTAATCATTGATTAAAAACTCACTTTATTTTTCTATGATAACCTGGCTCATGGCATAATGCTCTGTATGAGAAATACTTACATGCACTTTGAATCCGTCATAATGGATACAAGGTTTGCCTCGTTCGTCATTAAAGCAATCTATTTCATTTAGCGCAATAGATTTACCAAGCCCAGTCCCTAACGCTTTACTGAAAGCTTCCTTACAAGTGAATCTACCAGCTAAAAACTCTATTTTCCGTGCTTCATTATTAAATTGGTTAAAACGCTTTTGTTCATTTATAGATAGCACCCGTTCGATAAGTTTGTCTTGCCTTTGATAAATCTTTTTGATTCTATCGATTTCTATTAAGTCTACACCGACACCATGTATCATAAGCTACTCCTAACTTTCTATGCCAAGTTACTTTAATTTATAGGGAAATGCCGTTATTGATTTTATTGCATAGAATTATTACTATTTTTAATTGCTTGTTTTAACGCATATGCTTTGTTTTTATCTATTAACTTTATCTCAGTATTACCTCCAGCTGTCGATAAAGTCAAACTCGTTAAATTATATTTTCTCATTATAATACCTTCATGTGTATCTACATTTTGAATCCGAAATAACGGTATATTTACAACATTAATAAACCACAAACCATTTCTAACAGTTACTTCTTGATTAACTAACTTATATCTAAATATTTTATATCGATAGATAGGTATGATGAGGCACCCCATGATTAAAATAATTAAGATAATGACTGTTCCAACTATCCATATCCAAAACATCATTTTAGAACTAATAAGATGTAACCACACTTGGTTCACAACAGAAACGATAGCTAAAATGATGATAAAAACTGCTACACTAATTAAAGATGAAAGTCGTATGACTGTTTTTCCAGATGGATGCATATAATTATAATCATTCATCAATATCACCCCTCAAATACCATTTCTTTAATGCTTTCACGTTTTTATCTTCACTATATTTCAATCCTATCTCTGCATTTCCAGCCGCTTTTGCAATTATAAAATTAAAATTTGCTAAGTTACTACGACTTAAAAATGGATTCTTTGTAATTTGCATACCTAATAATTTATCGTGTTTAAAATACGTATTTTTAAAGCCAAACATAGTTACATTACGTACAATCATTTCATCACCATTTAATTTGAATCCTGATGATTTTATAACAATAATGCTATGTAAAATCATTAATATAATAACGAAACTAGCGACAGCAAAAGACCAAGCAGACCAATAATATGTCGCGATTGCAGCCATAATGATTAGAACGAGCGATTCTCTCCAAAAATATCTATGACACCCACGCCAAGGCATACCAATTTCAGGTTTATCAAACATCATACTTGGAATAAGGTTTCTAATAATTTTAAAAGCTTTTTCTCTTTTAATAAATGGCAGAATCATGACATTACCTCCAAGACTTACATCATCTTTATCCGTACTTCCCATATCACTTGTAATAACAAAATGTATTGAGGTATAACCGAATAATTTTCTTAGAAATGATTGTCGCTCAACGACTGCTTGGACCCTATCAGTAGGTACAGTAATACTTTTGACGTTAAACAAACCATATTGGATATTTAACTGATTACCTTGCTGTGTCACTGTATAATTAAAATTTCTGATAATCTCGATAATTGTCCCAAAAATATAACTTAGTAGGATAACAAGTGCAACAATTATTAATACAACCATAAACGTGGCTTGAAAAACTTGAGAGAATGTATCAGTAATTAAGTGCCAAGGTATAATATCATTCAATGCTACAAATATCGGTGAAAGCGTTGCAAAAGCTACACCGATAACGCCACTCGTTAATGCCATAAATAACAATTCTTTGAAAGTTAATTTATATACATCTATAGATTGCGATTTGTCTTCAAATGTTTCCTCTTCTTCCTGATTTGTAAATGATGATTCTGTTATATTCACTTCAGGATTTTGAGCAAGGCTTTGTTGTTTTTCTTTTAACGTTTGTTGAATAAATTCACTTTGTGCTTTGGATACTGTATCTAATTCTATGCCATCACTCGGAGTTTTAATTTGCAATTTAACCCCGCCTACAATTTGATTAATAATCCCTTGTGATGTATCTAATGTTTGAATTCTACGTATATTTAATTCCTTTCTTTCCTTAGTGAAAATACCAGTAGCTAAAATAAAATGATCGTTTTCTATCCAATAG
Source organism: Staphylococcus sp. GDY8P131P (assembly GCF_017891975.1). Taxonomy (NCBI): domain Bacteria; kingdom Bacillati; phylum Bacillota; class Bacilli; order Caryophanales; family Staphylococcaceae; genus Staphylococcus; species Staphylococcus sp. GDY8P131P. Next base: position 84,484 of record NZ_JAESKF010000018.1, on the reverse strand, counting down.
CTTGTATTGTAAACCTTTAGTATCTGAAGGATAAAAGATATTAAAAACAAAACAGTAACAATTCCAGGATATATATATGAAGTGTAATCAGAAAAGTCAAAGTTACGTAAATTAAATACTAAGAAAATAATAATTAAAATGATATTTTGTTTTAACGCCTCTATTATTCCAGTTATGTAAGATATAGGATGTAATTTTTGAGGACTATACATCATAATCAGCTCCACGTAAAAATTCTAAAATATTACTTTCAAATGATTCAACCTCTGTCGTTAAGAGAAGCGGGAAATCAACTGTGTGACCTGCAGTTTTTAACGATAGTTTGTCTAGAAATAATCTTTTTAACAGAGGATTACTTTTTCTTTCTAAAAATTGCGTACGTTCAAACTTAACAATATCATTCTTCTTAAAAAAGAAACCTGTCTTAATTTCAATATAATGGTCCATCATCCTATAAAATGTATATTGGTATTTTAACCATGGTTTTACAATTACATATAAAACATCAAATACAATAGCAGTAATAAATATATAAATCAAAAAGTGCCACCATTCATAATGATTCCATAAAAATATTAGCATCGCTATCACAGCCAAACTAACAATTAATTCAAAAACTTCTACTATGTAATAATAGCTAATGGCTTGTTTGGGACTACGCCTAAATTGTGGGTCGTTAGTCATGCTTACACTCCTTCTTAGAATTTTCAATTCATTATAACATAGCTACTATATTTGCTACATTAATGATTCAATAGCGTAAAATAAAAATTGCGTTGATTTAATATGATAAAGTCGACTGAAGGGCTTTAATACTTGGTCCACATCTTTTCTATTACAATCAATATGCCATTATTATATTCAATATTGAAATATTAATGTATGTCTCGTCTGCAACTTAAACTATATTGCTATTTGATGTATATAATAATTTAAAAATGACGTTTAATCATCCTATTCCGCGTAAAAAAAAATCACTCCAAAAATTGGAGTGACTAAACCTAACGTTCATATATGATAAAGTATATTATTTTTTGTGGTCTGCGAATGTGCGACCTTTCATTGATTTCTTGTTATTTCTATCTGCTGATCTATCATTTTTCTTTTTATTGTTGAATCCGCCTTTTGAACGACGGTTTTTGTTGTCAAATTTATTTCCACGTTTGTGGTTGTTGCCACCACGTCTAGGGCCTTTACTTTGGCGACCTTTACGAGATAATGGTTTTTCAAATGTAAGTTGAACATCAACTTCATCATTTGATTCTACAAGCTCTTGTAGTAAAGATGCAACTAAATCTACATCATTATATTCTTCAATTAATTCTGTAGCAATACGTTGTAATCTAGGTTCGTTCTCTCTAGACATCCATTTTTGAACCTTACCTTTAATATCATTTTCACGTGCTTTAAGCACTTCTTTACGATGAGGGGGTCTTAATGCTGTCATTTGTCGTTTGTTAGCTTGTTCGATTTGTCTGATATAATCCATTTCGATTGGGTTAACAAAAGTAATCGCTACACCTTTTTTACCAGCACGACCTGTACGTCCAATTCTATGCGTATAGCTTTCCGTATCTTGAGGGATATCAAAGTTATAAACGTGACTCACGCCAGAGATATCAAGTCCTCTTGCTGCAACATCAGTTGCAACTAATATATCTAATTGGTCGTTTTTAAATTTCTTTAATACTTCTAAACGTTTAGCTTGTGTAATGTCACCGTGTAAACCTTCAGCTTTATAGCCTTTTGAAATTAATGCACTTGTTAATTCATCAACACGACGTTTCGTACGACCAAATACAATGGCTAATTCTGGTTGATGTACATCTAAGAAGTTTGTAAAGGTATCAAATTTCTCAAGTTCTTTCACAATTGTATAATATTCATCAATTTGTGGATCTGACATCTCATTATTCATTGTTTTAACAATGACTGGTGATTTCATAAATTGTTGAACTAAAGTTTGAATTGCTTTAGGCATTGTAGCTGAAAATAGCATTGTTTGACGTTGTTCAGCTGGGATTTTATCCATGATAAATTTCATGTCATCAATAAAGCCCATATTCATCATTTCATCCGCTTCGTCTAATATAAGCGTATGAATATCATTTGTTTTTAATGTGCGACGGTTTAAATGATCAATTACACGTCCAGGTGTTCCTACAACGATTTGGGGACCTTTTTTAAGTGATTTGATTTGGCGATCTATTGGCATACCACCAAATACAGTTACTACTTGCACATTTTGTCCATTAGCAAAAGCTCTAAGCGATTCAGCTACTTGCATAGCTAACTCTCTTGTTGGTGCTAGGATTAATGATTGAACCCCTTCTCGATTCGCCACTTTTTCAATAAGTGGAATACCAAATGCGCCTGTTTTTCCTGTACCTGTTTGCGCTTGACCAAGAACATCCTTACCTTCTAAGGCAAGAGGGATACTCTCTTTTTGTATAGGAGTGGCTTCATCGAACCCCATAGATTGTAGGGTTTCTACCGTTTTATCTGAGATCCCTAATTCTTTAAAATTTTGCAATATAATTCTCCTTTATTTATCTGTATTTCTATACATATATGTTCATCTAAGTTTCTTCAACTTCTTTATAGTACCACCTCAAGTATATAATCGCAATAAACCAAATTTGTTAAAATAACATAACCCTTAACATTTATAATCATATTCTGCTCAGAAAACACTGTAATATATAGGTTGTAAGCGTTTAATTTTATTTTCTGGTATTTATTTTATCTTTCGAAAAAAAATTGTTAATTTGTTTATATAGTTAATTATTAGAATATTTATTTACAAGAAACTTCTTAATGAATACAAATAACACTTAACTTTGTGCCTTTTATTAATTAAAAAATAATTAAAACACCACAATTCACACTTAAAAAAGTGAAATAAATCGCGGTGTCCATAATAAAGTTAATGTTTATATTTTAAAACGTATGTTAATAAAGAAAGTTAAATTAACGCTTCTACCACTTCTTCTAATTGCATACCCCGTGAACCTTTAATTAAAATCTTGTCTTGGGGTTCTATATATGATTTTAGTGAGCCAATCAATTCTGATTTATCAGTAGTGTGCGCTGCATAATTTACGAATGCTTGGCCAGTATGATGAATATGACGCGCTTCTCTTCCATAAGTAAATAATGCATCAATTTGTTTATTATCTAAGAAATTACCAACCGATTCATGCATTAATTGACTATTAGGCCCTAGTTCCAGCACATCACCGAGCACGAGAATTTTTCTTCCTTCCATACTGCTGAGAGTATCGATAGCAGCTTTCATACTAGTTGGACTTGCATTATACGCATCATTTATAACCAATCTCTCCTCATTTGTATGATGTTGCTCCATTCTCATACCTGTGAGTTGAACTTGTTGTAAATTTTTAAATATAGTTTCATAATTTAAATTCAATCTTTTACCAACGGCGATAGCTATAGTTGCATTTTTCATATTGTGTTCGCCTAAAATCGGTAATTCATATTGTTCCTCATGATTGATATTAAAAATAATGCCTGTATTATCTGTTTTTTCAATACAACATACTAGGTCATTCGTTGCTGCTTTACCTATACTTAATAAATCTAAGTTCATTAATTGACTTACGTGAGGCTTTAACAAAGGCTCGTCGCCATCGTAAATAAATAGCCCTTGAGATTTGAGCCCTATCGTAATTTCAGATTTAGCTTTTGCTATACCTCCTCTTGAACCCAAATCTTGCATATGTGATTCACCAATATTAGTTATTACAGCAATGTCTGGACTTGCCAATCGACTTAAAGCTTCAATTTCATGAAAACCTGACATCCCCATTTCCAATATAGAGATTTCTGTATCTTGGTCTAATTGCAAAATTGTGAGTGGCATACCAATTTCGTTGTTATAATTACCTTGCGTCTTTTTCACTTTAAATTGAGGTTTTAATACACTTTCAATCATGTCTTTCGTTGTTGTTTTACCATTAGAACCAGTCACCGCAACCACATAAGGTTTAACAAAGGCTAAATACGCTTTTGCTAATTTCTGTAATGCTTCCAGTGTGTCATCTACCCAAATGATAGGACCAGAAATTTCACGATCCATTGCATTGTCTTTTTGATAAAATGCTGCCCCTGCGCCATCTTTTAATGCTTGAACAACATATTTATGGCCATCCACGTGTTCTCCTTTAAATGGAATAAATAAGTTTTGCTCCTCGATTTTTCTCGAATCTATAGAAACACCTTTAATTGTGTAATCTAAATAGTCATTATCAATTTCACATGGAATCCATTCTTTGATTTGTTCTAAAGTTACTTCAATCATGAATTAATCGCCTCAATCAATTTTATATTTATTTTTCTTTTTATCTTCGTGTTTTTCTTTTGCTAGTTCAATTAATCTACTAATTAATTCGGCATAACTTACCCCCATATTTTCCCATAAGCTTGGGTACATACTATAAGCAGTAAAACCTGGCATAGCATTTGTTTCATTTATAAAAATTTGATTATCATCCGTTACAAAGAAATCTGCGCGTAATAAACCAGAGCAATCTGTTGCTTTAAAAGCTTCCACAGCCATATTTCTCAAAGTCATTTTCACTTCATCATCTAAGTCTGCAGGAATATCTAATCTAATTTTTCCATCTTTGTATTTCGCTTTATAGTCATAAAATGCCACGTCTTTAACGACTTCTCCAGGCCAAGTCGTTTCTGGATAATCGTTACCTAGTACAGCTACTTCGATTTCTCGAGCATTAATACCTTGTTCAATTACTAATTTACGGTCAAATTGAAATGCTTCTTCAATACCAGTTTTCAACGCTTCTTCATTATTACATTTACTGATACCTACACTTGAACCTAGATTAGCAGGTTTAACAAAAACTGGATATTCTAATTTATCGTGCACTAATTTTAAAATATTATGTTCATATTTTTGATATTCACTTCTTAAAAAGCTTACATATGGTAACTGAGGTAACCCTCTATGTGCGAATAATTGTTTCATAACAAGTTTATCCATTGAACTTGAAGCAGCTAATACACCATTGCCGACATACGGTATATCTAATACTTCAAACAGACCTTGTATCGTACCATCCTCACCATTTGGACCATGTAATAATGGGAAAATTGCACTGTAGGCACCACCTAAGCTACCTGTACTTAATAAATGAGATATTTCTCCAGCATTAACATCTGTTAATCGTAATGTATCTATGTCATCTATAGGATTTACGATATTTTCTTTCTTTTTCCAGTCACCGTCATTTGTTATGTAAATGATGTCTACTTGATATTTATCTTTATCAATCGCATTCAAGACATTTTGTGCTGTTAATATTGAAACATCGTGTTCCGCACTTTTCCCACCATAAACGATACAAACATTTTCTTTAGCCATATTTTAGCCTCCATATAGAATTCTTAAACTACATCATATCACGATTTATAAATATTTTGCATTTGTTACGTAGTTGAAGAATGATTATTTTTTTAATTAGTATATTGAAGATTTTCAAGTATTTAAAGTGATAACTTTAATTAACCTTACAATTATATTTTTGATTTTATATACCCTACTTCTAGCAAAATAGTATAAAGTTCGGTAAAATCTATATATACTATATATATTAGAAATAATAGTTTTTCAAAGGAGTAAGAAATGAATACTTCACGTCAATCAAAAAATAATCATTGGATCCGGAAAATAGACTGGATTTTAGTAGGCATCATCATTTTATTAGCTATAATAAGTATTACATTTATTAATTCTGCAATGGGGGGCGGCCAATACAGCGCCAATTTTAGTATACGTCAAATATTATATTATGTTTTTGGAGCAATCATTGCATGTTTAATCATGTTAATTTCGCCTAAAAAACTTATGAAATATACATATTTACTTTATATTATCCTATGTGTCTCATTACTTTTATTACTTGTTATTCCAGAAACGCCAATCACACCTATCATAAACGGTGCAAAAAGCTGGTACACATTTGGCCCTATTAGTGTCCAGCCTTCTGAATTTATGAAAATAGTTATCATTTTAGCATTAGCTAAAATTGTTACAAAACACAACCAATTCACTTTTAATAAATCTTTAGAAACAGATTTCAAATTATTCTTTAAAATTATTGGTATAGCCTTTATTCCAATGGTACTTATCTTACTACAAAATGATTTAGGTACAACGCTTGTCATTTTTGCGATTATTGTTGGTGTCATGATTGTAAGTGGTATAACATGGAAAATACTAGCACCTATATTAATAGGCTCACTCGTGATAGCTTCTGGTGTCGTGTTATCAGTTATATACAAACCTTCTATTTTAGAAAATAGTTTTGGCATTCAATCCTACCAAATGAGTCGTATAAACTCTTGGCTTGACCCATATACTTATAGTAGTGGAGATGGTTTTCATCTAACTGAATCACTTAAAGCGATTGGGTCTGGACAATTATTTGGAAAAGGATTCAACCAAGGTGAGGTTTACATTCCAGAAAACCACACTGATTTTATTTTTTCGGTTGTAGGCGAAGAATTTGGGTTTATTGGGTCTGTCATTTTAATTTTGATTTTCCTAGGACTTATTTTCCATTTAGTCAGACTTGCAACTAAAATCGACTTACCATTTAGTAAATTGTTTATAATTGGATTTACTACGATGATATTATTCCACGTTTTAGAAAATATTGGGATGACGATACAGTTATTACCAATAACTGGTATACCGTTACCATTTATAAGTTATGGTGGTAGTTCATTATGGAGTTTAATGTGCGGTGTAGGTGTAATATTATCAATATATTACCACCAATCTAAACACTACACTGCTCAAACTAAAAATAAATAATCAGCTAAATAGATTGGCTCTATACTAAACAGGACTGATATAAAAATCAGTCCTGTTTTTTGGTACAAAAAAAGCGCAAAAATCTCTATAATTTAAATATCTGACCAAATAAATTAAGGAGAGATTATGCGCCTATGAATAATTCAATAGATTTTATAAGTACCCTTGATGAAATAGATGCCAACAAAGTATGTCTCAAATTAAAAATAATCTTGAAAACTTTAAAAAAATATCAATCATTTATTAATAACACACTAAAATACCCTAATATAACCAATGGTCCAATAGAAGGTATCAATAATAAAATTAAACTGATTAAAAGAATATCGTTTGGATATAGAAATTATAATAATTTGCGTAATCGTGCCTTACTAACTTCACGACTTTATGCTTCTACAATCAAAAAAGAGATTAAGCAACCTACGGTTGCCTAATCTCAAAAATTGTATCAGTCCTCTTTGACAAAGAGCCAATAGATTAAAAGGCGTTATGTAAAAAAAGATCACATTAACTCATGTAAAATGAATTAATGTGATCTTTTGAGTTAGAGCTGTCGCTCTAACACAATATGGGTAACTTACTATTTCAATTCGTTAGCGGCTTTCACAGTCGTTGGTAAAGTATGCATGACTTCTAATCTTGATTTAGTTTTCTTTATGTTTACCCCTAATGATGATAATAGTTTAACTACATTTTGAATCTTTTCGTTATCCTTACTCATATCATCACCCCTAACTTCTAGCTTCTACTATATCTTACCCCATTTATTTATGAATTACTACACATTATTGAAAATTTCTTTATATTTATTAAAAAATGCTTTCTTTTATTACTTAACTTATATAAATTTCATAATCAATTATTTTTAATATTAAACATAAATTGAGTATTGCACAAAAACCAAAAGAAATGTCGTGAATGTGTGTTTTACCTTCAAAATGATCCCCGTTTTAAAATTAGAAAAAATATAATTATAACTATACAAACGAAGATATTCATTTTAATGAAGCATAAAGTCACAAATAATTGCATAATAACAATTGCTTAGTATAAAATTTCAAAACCTAAATCATATATTTCTTTTTCTAAATTATTTAAATTTGCAGGTGTTTTAAAATCAATAAGTACTCGCTTATAATCTTTATCAACTGAAACATTGTATACACCTATAAGTTGCGCCAAATGACTTTCAATTTGAATTTTGTTTGCTTCATTTTCTATGTTTTTTATATAAATCGCTTGTGAATTCATGATACTCACCTTATCTAATCTTTCATCAATTTTTGAAAAGTAACTAACAGTTCATCCATAGCCTCTTGCTGCTCGCCCTGATTGACCTTGTCCATGATACAACTCTTCATATGATGATCTAATAGTTTTGTTGCAACGCTATTTAAAGCAGATCTTGTTGCTCTAATTTGTGTGAGTACATCATCACAGTATACATCTTCATCTATCATGCGGTTGATTGCTTTTACTTGGCCTTCGATACGATTTAATCTAGACTTTAAATTGGATTTAGTTTGTTCAGAATGGTGTGCTTTTTGCGTTTCTGTCATGATTTAACGCCTCCTTCTTATTCAATTATATATTATACCCCTCCTGGGTATTAGTCAAGTGATAAAACCAGCATTCCATGTTACAATGGTAAGGCATTTACCAATTATTAAATAATTGAATAGCCAATCGGGAGGTTTAATATGATAGATATCTTCGCTATAATGTATAACCATACAAACGTCATTATTAACGTCATTCTTATTGGAGCATTTATATTAAACCTGATCTTTGCATTTACAATCATTTTTATGGAAAGACGCTCTGCAGGTTCTGTTTGGGCATGGATATTAGTTTTAGGTCTCATACCTATATTAGGCTTTGTCGTTTATCTATTATTCGGTCGTCAAATACAAAGAGAACATATTTTTAGTTTAGATGAAGAAGATAAAGTTGGCATAGAGATGATTGTAAATGAACAACTAGAAGCCTTGAAAAACGATGATTTTTCTAAAGGCAATCATCAAATAGTGAAATTTAAAGATATGGTTCAAATGTTACTTTATAATAATGCAGCTTTCTTAACAACTGATAATGACCTAACAATTTTTGTAGATGGTAAAGAAAAATTTGATTCACTTATTGATGATATATATAACGCAAAAGATTATATACATATCCAATACTATATTTTTCGTAATGATAAATTAGGCAAACGTATCTTAACTGCATTAGAACATAAACTTGATGAAGGCGTCGAAGTTAAAATGCTCTATGATGATATGGGATCTAGAGCTTTATCAATCAAAGATTTTAAAAATTTCAGAAAAAAAGGCGGCCTTGTAGAAGCATTCTTTCCTTCAAAATTACCACTGATTAATTTAAGAATGAATAATAGAAATCATAGAAAAATCGTTGTCATAGATGGGCATATTGGTTATATAGGTGGATTTAATGTCGGAGATGAATATTTAGGGCTAAAGAAAAAATTTGGATACTGGCGTGATACTCACCTTCGTATTGTTGGAGATGCAGTTAACGCTTTACAATTACGCTTTATGCTTGATTGGAACTCACAATCTACGCGTGATAATTTAAAATATGAAGAACGCTATTTCCCAGATGTGGATTCAGGAGGCACAACGGGTGTTCAAATCGCTTCAAGTGGGCCTGATGAAACTTGGGAACAAATAAAATATGGTTATCTAAAAATGATTGCGTCTGCAAAGCACTCAATTTTTATTCAATCTCCTTATTTTATACCAGATCAGGCATTTCTTGATGCTATCAAAATCGCAGCATTAGGTGGTGTAAATGTTAATGTTATGATACCAAACAAACCTGATCATCCGTTTGTTTATTGGGCAACATATAACAATGTAGCTTCTTTATTAGATGCAGGCGTGAATATCTTTCATTATAATAATGGATTCTTACATTCTAAAACATTAGTCATTGATGATGAAGTGGCCAGTGTAGGAACTACAAATATGGACCACCGTAGTTTTACATTAAATTTTGAAATAAATGCATTTATTTACGATCCTTATATTGCAAAGGAACTTAGATTGGCATTTGAAAAAGATTTAAATGTGTCGTACAGGCTCACCAAACCGTTATATGAGCAAAGGAGTCTATGGATTAAATTTAAAGAAGGTGTTTCCAGGCTATTATCTCCCATCTTATAAAGTAAAGGATACTGTAGCGTCAAACCTTCCTTAAATTATGTAAGATATGTCTAATAGACGATTGGAGTAAAAAAGATATTTAGAACAAGGTTTAAACCCACTACGCCTAAACTGATGTAACTATCTTAACGTTTGAAGTATTTAAATGTACGCCCTAGCTTTTGTACGCTTTTTCAAGTCATTATTATTAGAGTGGGACAACGCGAAATCATTTTAGAAAAATGTGGTTTCCCCGCTCCTTTTTTAAGTTTCCACGAATTTTTTTGGCTTGTATCAAATAAGTATGATTATCCTATTTTGAAATGGAGGACAATTTAATATGTTTGAACAAGATATACTTAATAAAGCCAACTCATATATGGAAACATTTCATTATGATGATGTTTCTGGCCATGATATTGCCCACGTTAACCGTGTTACAAAATTAGCTGAATACATTGCTTCTAACGAACAAAAAGGACACTTATTGACAATTCAATTAGCAAGTATATTACACGACACAATTGACGAAAAAATTGCAAAACCAAAAGAAGCAAAAGCACGTTTAATAAATTTTTTTGCTGAGTTGAACCTCTCTCAAACATTGCAAGAAAGTATATTACATATCATTGAAAATATGAGTTATAAAAATGGAGCAAATAATAACACTAAATTATCCATTGAAGGCCAAATTGTGCGTGACGCAGATCGATTAGACGCAATGGGAGCTATTGGCATCGCACGTACCTTCCAATTTGCCGGCCATTTTGGTGAACCAATGTGGGTAGAAAATCAGGACCATAATATTATGCAAGAAACCAATCAAAATTATAATGACTGGCCGCCTTCTGCCATTAAACATTTTTTTGAAAAATTATTGAAACTTAAAACGTTAATGCATACAAAAACTGCCAAGAACTTAGCTCAACAACGTCACGACTATATGCAAGATTTTGTACAAACGTTTTTTAAAGAGTGGTATTTTAAATACTAAATGATTATTTACTTCGTTATATGCTTCTTATAATAGCATGCAAAAAGAGCCCGAAACATAGGCTGTTTCGGGCTCTTTCTTATGATCTGGCATTATGTACCAGGTTCTCTTTATTCAAAATAAGCTGTCATCAGTTATTTCTTTTTAGATTTCTTAGATACCACTTGCGTGTTCTTACCTTTAGGTGCATTGTCAGCATCGTTTTTTTTCATTGCTTCAATCATTGGAGCAACTTCTTTTTTAGCAAGATTTGAGTAGTACATGTTCGCTACTTGCGTTTGTACTATCAAGAATGCCGCACTGACTGACCAATAAAGACCTAATGCAGAAGCTGAACTTAAAGAAATCCAAACAATCATAATAGGTGAGATAATCATCATCATATAACCCATTTGACGTTGTTCATTTGGCATACTCTTACTTGAAACAAAGGCTTGTAAGAAGTATAAAATACCAGCAATAACCGTTATCCAAATATCAGGTTGTGCTAAATTAAACCATAGGAAATTAGGATGTTCAGTAAAGCCACCGCTTGACGGATATTTTAATACAAAGAATAATCCCATGATGATTGGCATCTGAATTAAGATTGGTAAACAACCTAACATACTCTTCATCGGGTTCATATCGTATTTTTTATATACTTCCATCATTTCTTGATTTGCAGCCATTTTTTCTTCTTGCGTTCTTGAACGCTTAACTTTTTCCTGAACTGCATCAATATCCGGTTTTGCAACCTTCATTTTTTCTCGCATCATATGACTATTTTTATAGTTTGATAACATGAAAGGCAATAATACAATACGAATTGCCAGTACAAGTACCACTATTGCTAAACCATAATCATTGTTAAAACTAGTTCCTAACCAATGTATTAATTTATCCATTGGTTCTACAAACGTATTAAAGAAAAATCCATCTCTATTTTCAGGTTTAGAATAGTCACAGCCTGCTAAAAAGACCATTACACCTAATAATAAAGGTAGTAGCGCTTTCTTTTTCATTTTTCCACCTCTAATGATATATTCACATAGAATTTATTTTATCATACTCAAAGGAAAGTAGAAAACAAAAAAAGAAAGTTTTCTTCATTATTCAACAGTTTGTAAAAATTGTTGCACAGTTCCTTTAATGTTTGGGCTTTTGGCTATTGCTGAAATCACTGATATGCCGTCTGCACCGCTATTTATCACTAGTTGTGCATTTTCCGTGTTAATGCCGCCGATTGCAACGATTGGAAAATCTTGAAGTTTCGTTCTCAAATTCTGAATCATTTCAGGCCCAACTGGCGCTTTTGCATCTGATTTAGATCCAGTATTATACATTGGGCCAACACCTATATAATCAACATTCGTTAAATCAGATGATTGATATTCTTCTAAATCACTTATACTAAGCCCTATAATTTTATCTTCAAACTCCTTATCGAATGTTGCTATATTTTCATCTTTTTGACCAACATGGATACCATCTGCATCTATCATTTTCGCTAAGTCAACGTCATCATTTACAATAAATGGCACGTGATAACTTCTACATAGACTCAATAATTTTTCAGCAAGCGTGATCTTTTCACTTCCAGATAAGGAACCTTCGCCTTTTTCTCTAAATTGAAACATCGTTATACCTGATTTCAAAGCTTCGGTAACGACTTCAGTCAATGAAGTCTCATGAGGTATATCTTGACTCCCACATATAAAATATAGCTTCAAATGTTCTTTTGCAAACATGGTTACACCTCTTCTATATTACTGTATTGTTCATACGCTTCAAATGACACTTTATATAATGCATTTAAAAGTTCTACTGCAAATGAACCTGGCCCTCGATTTTGTACACTTTCTTCCGCTTTTTCTGCAGCAATATTATACAGAGAAACAGCTTCTATGAGCGCATCTATCGATGGATGTTCTGAATCAACAAAACTTGCTACCACTGCGCCTAATAAACAACCAGCGCCAGTTATTTTTGCTAATAATGAGGAACCATTAGATAATTTAAATATACGTCCTTTTTGTACAATCACATCATCTTTTCCAGTTAATATAATTGTTGTCTTGAAGTGTTTTTGTGCTTCATTTGCGATTGCCACTGAATCTAAATTTTGGTCACTATCTGTCCCTTTCATTTTTGTATCACTGTTAACCAATGTTAATATTTCAGAGGCATTACCTTTTATGACTGCAACTTTTATTTCTTTTAAAAAGTTTGCACAAAAGTCCTTTCTATATTGTGAAGCGCCTACTGCAACAGGGTCAAATATAATAGGCGTGCCTACTTGGTTTGCAGTCTTTGCAATTTCTAAAATGTCTTTTTCTCTCTCTTTAGTTAACGTTCCAATATTAATCAACAATGCCTTGGCAGCTGTCAACATTTCATGCGCTTCTTCAGGTGCCTCGCTCATTGCTGGACTTGCACCTAAACTTAACAAACCATTTGCAGTAAAGTTTTTAACTACGTCATTTGTATAACATATCACAAGTGGATTGTGTTGCCTTAGGGTTTCTAAATTATTCATCATCTAAACCAACTTCCTTCATATATACGAAATGATTTACCGGTCCTCTACCTTGTCCAATTTCGGGCGTGTATTTAATACTTAATGAAATAAATTTTTTCGCTTTTCGGACCGCTTCATACATCGATTTCCCTTTAGCTAACTCTGCTGTAATAACCGCTGAAAAAGTACATCCTGTACCGTGCGTGTGCTTTGTTTCATACCTAGGCTCTTCAAAAGTATATACATTGTCTTTTGTAAAAAGATAATCTGTTGCTTTATTCTTATCTTCTGAATGCCCGCCTTTAATCACAACGCCTTTACTACCTATCTCATTAATAAAAATGTTGCCCGCTTGATAAATAGATGATTCATCCTTGATTGATATACCAGTAATTTCTTCCGTTTCTGGCAAATTCGGTGTTGCAACAGTAGCATGAGGTAATAAAATATTTTGCAAATTAGATTTAGCATCATCATCCATAAGTGAATCCCCACTTTTGGCTAACATGACGGGATCAATCACGTATGGGATATCAGAATATTTTTTTAAATATTGCTGTATTAATTCCATCATTTCTTTTGATGCAATCATTCCTGTTTTCAATGCTTGTGGTAACTCGTCATTAAATATGCTTTCTAGTTGTTCTTTTAACCACTGTGTTTCTATATTATGAATATGCTGTACACCTTTTGTATTTTGAGCAACAATACTCGTAATGGCTGCCATACCATATACACCACAAGCATGAAAAGATTTCAAATCTGCCATAACCCCTGCTCCGCCAGTAGGGTCAGTTCCTGCAATCGTTAAAGCGATGCTAGGTTTATTCATATTAATCTCCTCCGTATAACCAATCTTCTTGAATATAAGACATATTAAAGAAATTACGTTCGTGTACCGTACTTTGTAAGAAACATGATTTAATTTCATTTTTTTCTTTAATAGACATATTTTCGGTTAACTGGTTCATTAAATTATCAAACACATTTACAAGTGCGTCCATTTCTTTACTATAAAATTCAAACCATCTAGCTAAAATAGAATTTTGATTTAATCCATTATCTTTTAATGCCGCTTTAGCAATCACTTGATAAACATAAGGGCATGGTGCCATAGCTGCAATTGTATATGCTGCATTTTCTTTAGCATAAGCATTGAAATACATATGCTTTATATAATGATCACCACTCGGTGGCCATACTTTTTCTTGTACGATTTCATTATAATTCTCTTGCACATATTCTGCTAATATTTCATGTGCTTCTACTTCGCCTTCAACTATAAACTGTATTTGTTCTACTAAAAACTTAACATCTTCTAATTGGTTCATTTTAGGTATCAATAATGCATAAATATTTGCAAATTCTTTTAAGTAAGATGCATCTGCCCTTAAATAAAATTTGATTGCGTCGCTAGAAAGTGTTCCATGTAACATGTCTTGTATAAAAGGATCTTTATAAATTTTCTTTATAATTGGTTTTGAAGCTTCTTTTAATTCTTGTGAAAATAACACACTTAGCCCTCCTAAATAAAAAAACTACATCCCACGTAGGAATGTAGTTAATTAATACATAGGTCAGCGTTACTTTCCCAAAATATTAATACAATACTACTTTCCTACGTTGGTATTAACCAAATCAGGTTGTAAGGGTCTGAACTATTTCATCTCAGCCTAACGGCTCCCCTAGTAGTCTTATACTTTATAGTTTCTTAAACATAACAAATTAACTCACACATTGCAAATTCAATCAAATATGAAATCGCATATTATTTTTAATAGATTCTATATCTCGATAAGGTTAAGTCATTATTTTTATAGGTAGTTATACATTCGCTGAAGTTCATGAGTAAGAACTGGCGCTTTAGGATTTAGATATAAATATATTGGTATTTTAATCATTGACTGCAAAAAAGAAGAGACTAGGGTATTTTAACCTAGCCTCTTCTTATTACTTAAATAATGTTATTATTTTAAATTATGCAGTTACCCATTGTGAAGCACCAGCTGTGTTGTAAAGATCCATTGCTGCTTGGTCTTGTACTGACTCTGGAGCTTCTGTTGGAGATACACCTTGATATTCTGCAGGTGCTACTGAGTCCCAAGTGCTTTGTAAGAATTGATATTTACCTGCTGCACCTGATGATGGGTTTACAGCTTTAAGATCTCCGCCTGATTCACGTTGTGCAATTGCTTGTAAATGTGAATTAACGTTTACTGATGAACCACTTGAAGCTTCATTTGAGCTTGATGATTGAGTTGAAGCTTTTGTTGTAGCTTCTTGTTTTGGTTGTTGTGTTTGTTCAGTTTGTGGCGCAGCTTGTTGAGCTGGTTGTTCAGTTGATGCTTGCTCAGTTTGTTGTGGTTGTTCTTCAGTAGTAGATTGTTCTGATGAAACGTCGCTTGAACTAGAACCTTCACCAAAGCTCCATGACCAATTTTGGCCATCTGATTCAAAATTGAAATTTTGGCCATTATGATTAAAGTTATAGTTATATGCACCCTCTTGAACTGGAGATGCATCTAATTGTTCTGGATTAGATTGTGCTAATTGTGCTAATTGTGCTTTGTCAACGCCTTGTTCGGCTGCGTCTGCTGAGTTTCCTGCTGCGAATCCTGTAACGCCTAAACCTACTGCTAATGTTGATGCTAATACTGTTTTTTTCATTGTTAATAATTCCTCCTACAAGGTAAATAATTTTTAGTTATGATTAATTTGCAAGTACAACTATAACATCTAAAAAATAGTAGTAGGTTACAGTCAAATAAAAAAGTGTATACTTTCTTTACATGCGAGTTACATTTATCCAAAGTTATAATAGTCTAACTTTATTCTAAAAAACTGTTATGAAAGTGCTTTTGCTTAATATGGAAAATTATCCAATGTAATACACTTGTAATTTGTCTGATTATTCTGTTATATTAGATATCAATATTGGCTAAATTATGTATTAAGCTATTCCTATCTAAACGAAATAAATATTAAGTTAGAAGGAATAGCCTGATAGAAGTATAATTTAATAGTAGGATATAATGTATATTAGATTTGATGGGTTATATTAAAGGGGAGTTAGGTGTGGATGGCATTTTATACAATTTCATATATATCATTTTCTTCTAAATGGAATTCACTTATAGATGGTTCATTTGTTTCTATAGTCGGTGGTTCAAAAAATGCTTCTGCTTCCTTTTTAATACGTGGGGACATGAATTGAATGGTTTCAATAAAAAGCTCTGATACAAAGTGCATCTGTCCTTCTTTTTCAAATTTACGTGATTGCATCTGTCCTGTTATACCAACAAGTGAACCTTGGCTGATATATTTTTCAACATTATTAGCCATTTTTCCAAAAGCTTTACAAAATAAATAATCACAAACAATTTTTTGATTTTTATCCTTATAATTTCTAGATACAGCTACACAAAATGTGGCTCGTTTATTCCCCTCCTTCTCATATATTTTAGGGTCCTTTGTTAGTCGCCCTACAATGACAATGCTATTAATCATACGTCACCTCCTTTATAAACTAATCATAAAAAATTTACCCATACGCGTCAAAATACAATTTTAAATATTTCAAAAAGTAATCACCTACTAAATTTTACTTTTTTTACCTTTCTAACATAAAATTACGTTATAATGATTATATAAATAAATTTTTTGTAGAATTTAAATTAATTAATTGGATGTGAGACGATGAAAACATTTAAAGCCGTTCGATTTCAAATCGTATCAGAGAATGGTGGTGTTACTGAATACGAATTAGAAGATGGTGTCATTATCAATAAGGAAAACAGTGGCACTGGCTGGTTGCTTGAAATCGTCATTTCAGATTATCATTATGAAACTATGAAAAAATATATGGAAGATGAAACATTATTAGATATACGCGTAGTAATCACTAGACCTGCTAACGATCCTGCATTGTTTGATGCAACTATCAAAAATATTATTCAGTTAAATCATACAATCTCTGTGGTTTGTGAATGTCATATCTATACTTTAAGACAAGTTTATGCAGAAAGTTTATTAGAACAATTAATCGATGAAGGCTTAACTGGTGACACATTGAAAAAATCATTTAACCGAATGATGCAATCTAAACCAAGATTAAAAGATGAAAAAATAGATAAATAAAAATGAACGAGCCCAAGACGTTGTTTACGTCTCGGGCTCGAATATTACATAGATGTTAGCTGACTAGTATGAAAATATACTTATAAAAAGAGGCCTGATTGGGTCTCTTTTTATTTAAAGAACTACTATTTTCTAAAGTTAAAGTGTGCTCATTTCTATGAAGATTGGTAGTTCTTACACAAATATTTTAGCTCTTGTATGTTTTTAGTCACCTTTACTATGGTAGGAGGACGAACTATTTTAGAAAACATAAATTTATGTTCTAGCCATTATTGTTTATCTTGAAGTGCAAAAGTTAACTCACAGCTACAAGCTAATTGTCCATCTACGGTTGCTTTAGCAGTGCCTTTGCCAATAGGACCTCTAAGTTTAGTTATTTCAACTTCTAAACGTAATGTATCTCCAGGTGTTACTTGTTTTTTAAATCGGCATTTATCAATACCAGCAAATAATGCAAGTTTGCCTTTATTCGCTTCACTATTTAACATTGCAACAGCTCCTGTCTGAGCTAAAGCTTCAGTGATTAATACGCCAGGCATCACAGCATACTCTGGGAAATGCCCTTGGAAAAATGGTTCATTACCTGAAACTTGTTTAATTGCTACACATCGTTGACCTTCTTCATATTCTACTACTCGATCAATCAATAAGAATGGTTGTCTATGCGGAATAATCTCTTTAATTTGATTATAGTCAAAAATTGTTTCCATATTTTGTTTCCTCCAACTTTGTTGCTATTATGTTAATCCTGTTAATGTATTATATCGTTAATCTTGTGTTCTTTTGATATCTGCACCTAATGATTTTAATTTACCATGTAAATCAACATATCCTCTATCTAAATGTTTCAACTCAGTAACGTACGTTGTCCCATCAGCTACGAGTCCTGCTAAAATAAGTGCTGCTGCTGCACGTAAGTCTGTGGCTTTGACTTGAGCACCTTGAAGTTCACTTTTACCTTCAATTTTAGCACTTCTACCTTCCACAGTAATTTTAGCATTCATTCGTTTGAATTCTCCAACGTGCATAAATCTATTTTCAAAAACTGTTTCAGTCACTACTTTATGGCCATCTGCAGTTAGTAATAAAGCCATCATTTGAGACTGCATATCAGTAGGGAAGCCTGGGTGTGGCAATGTTTTAATATCAACTGGTTTCAATGAATTTTCTACACTGACACGGATTGCATCATCTAGGTACTCTAAATGAACGCCCATTTCCTCAAGTTTATAAACTAAGCTAGTCATATGCTCTTTAATCGCGCCATTAACTAGCACATTACCTCTTGTGATTGCACCAGCAATAAGTAAGGTACCTGCTTCAATTCTATCAGGTATAATTGAATGTGTTACCCCTCGTAAAGTCTCTACACCTTCAATCGTAATTGTATCAGTACCAGCGCCTAATACATTACCCCCCATTTCATTGATATAATTAGCTAAATCAACAATTTCTGGTTCGCGCGCTACGTTTTCTAATACGGTTTTACCTTTAGCTAAAGAGGCAGCCATAATAATATTTTGCGTTGCACCCACACTAGGAAAATCTAAGTGAATCGTTGCGCCTTTTAACCCGTTAGTTGTACTAGCATAAATAAAGCCACCATCCATATGGATTTCTGCACCTAGCTCTTCAAAGCCTTTGATATGTTGTTCAATTGGTCTTGAACCAATGGCACAACCACCTGGCAAAGCAACTTTGGCATGCCCTAAACGAGCTAACAACGGCCCCATAACAAGAATACTTGCTCTCATCTTGCTCACGTACTCATATGGTGCTTCTTCATTTAATTGTTTGGTTGCATCTACAGTAACGATTTCTTTATCTTTATCATACGAAACATCTGCATTTAATGTTGATATTACGTTATTAATTGTTTCTACGTCACTAAGTGCTGGTACATTTTGTAATTCACTAACGCCTTCCGACGCTAATAGTGACGCTGTTAATACTGGTAACACAGCATTTTTAGCTCCTGAAACTTTAACTTCACCAATTAATTTTTTACCACCATTAATTTCTATCTTATCCATCTTAAATCCTCCACTTAACTACTTATAAATTGCCATTATTTTAATCAAACGTACTACTAAATTATATCGATAAACATCAATGATATACAATTATTTGAATTATTGTGCTAAATATTTTATTTGTGTAGAAAATTGTAGCAAATCTACAATAAAATTACTTACTGATGTTCCGATTAATATTGCCAAAAATATCATACAAATTTGAACTTGTAACGGATACCCTTTTTTAAAAAATTGTTCTAATCTCACTGCATTAAGCGCCCAATAAGCGATACAAATACAAAACAAATGTAATATGAGATGTACAATTGAAAACTGCCCTAAATATTCCATAAGTCATTCTCCTTGATAAACACTATTTATATATTTTACACGAAAGACATAGTAAAAGATACTTAAGAATGAGATAAACATCTTGTAAATGATAAATGTTTGATTAACTGATACTTTCCCTTTATGGATATGTTTTATGCATAACTATTGTAATTAAATAATGATGGTTATTTTGTAAATTGACTACGTATCATGATGTATCTTTCAAACGGTTAGTAACAATGCAATCGAAACGAAATTATAGTTTTAATTTAGCTATTACGATATTGAAAAACTTAAATCCAGCAATGTTTCATTACAACCACCTACTGAACATAGTATATTTATAACCGAGATATTATTTCTGACTTGTTCTCAAAAAAAAGAAGCCCTAAAAGGGACTTCTTTACGCATTATTGTAATTCAGCGACACGAAGACGGTTATTAGCACGATCTAATGCGCGTTTGGCTCTATTTATGTCACTGTTATCTTCTTCACTATTCAAATGAGACTCTGCTCTCGATTTTGCTAACTCTGCTCTAGCTACATCAATCTCCTTAGCAGGCTCTGCAGTTTGAACGATGATTGATAATTTATCTTGTCTTACTTCAACAAAACCTTCACTCACTGCAATATATTCTGAACCACCGTCAAAATTAATTTTGGCATAGCCAATTTCAAGTGCTGCAACTGTTGGAATATGTCCATACATGACACCGATTTCTCCAGCAGTAGTTTGTAATACTGCCAGAGTGACATCTTCTCGGTCGTAAACAGAACCATTAGGAGTGACAATATTTAGGCTTAATGTATTCATTATCCATACCTCCTAATTTTAAACTTCAACACCCATATCTTTAGCTTTTTCAATTACTTCTTCCATACTGCCAACAAGACGGAATGCATCTTCTGGGATATGGTCATAATCACCATTTAAAATGGCTTTGAAGCCTTCTACTGTTTTTTGTACAGGTACATATGATCCTTTTTGGCCAGTAAATTGTTCAGCCACATGGAAGTTTTGTGATAAGAAGAACTGAATACGACGCGCACGTTCTACAGTTTGTTTATCTTCTTCAGACAATTCATCCATACCTAAAATAGCAATGATATCTTGTAATTCTCTATATTTTTGCAACGTAGATTGAACATCACGTGCAATTTCATAATGTTCTTGACCAACGATTGATGGATCAAGTGCTCTTGAAGTAGATGCTAACGGGTCTACTGCAGGATAAATCCCCATTTCTGTTAACTTACGTTCTAAGTTTGTAGTTGAATCCAAATGTGCGAAAACTGCAGCTGGTGCTGGGTCAGTATAGTCATCGGCAGGTACGAATACTGCTTGAATAGAGGTTACAGAACCTTTAGTTGTTGATGTAATACGTTCTTGTAACTGACCCATTTCAGTAGCTAATGTAGGTTGATATCCTACTGCTGAAGGCATACGACCTAAAAGCGCAGAAACTTCTGAACCAGCTTGTGTAAATCTGAAAATGTTATCGATAAACAATAGAACATCTTGTCCTTGTTCATCACGGAAATATTCAGCCATAGTTAAACCAGAAAGCGCTACACGCATACGTGCACCAGGCGGTTCATTCATTTGACCAAACACCATAGCTGTCTTTTTAATAACACCACTATCACTCATTTCATAGTATAGGTCATTACCTTCACGTGTACGTTCACCTACACCAGCAAATACTGAAATACCACCGTGTTCTTGAGCGATATTATTAATTAACTCCTGGATTAATACCGTTTTACCAACACCGGCACCACCAAATAACCCGACTTTACCACCTTTAATATAAGGCGCTAATAAGTCAATAACCTTAATACCAGTTTCTAATATTTCAACTTTTGTAGATAATTGATCAAATGCAGGTGCTTCTCTATGAATTGGATCGCGACGAACTGAGTCTTCGATATTTTCTTCTAAATCAATTGTGTCACCCAACACATTAAATACTCTACCTAAAGTTTCATCTCCAACTGGAACACTAATACTTCGTCTGTTATCTCTAACTTCTGTACCACGTTTAACACCATCAGTTGAATCCATTGCGATTGTGCGTACAACGTCATCACCAAGTTGTAATGCAACTTCTAGCGTTAATTGAACAGTACCTTCGTCTCTTTCTACGTCAAGAACTAAGGCATTATTAATTTCTGGAACTTCATTGTGCTCAAAGCGAACATCAATTACTGGACCCATAACTTGTGTTACACGGCCTAATCCCATGCTATTTTCCTCCTTTAATCGTTATTCAAGTGCAACTGCGCCACCAACAATTTCTGTGATTTGTTGCGTGATTGCTGCTTGTCTAGCTCTGTTATATTCGATAGATAAATCATCAATAATATCCGTCGCATTATCAGATGCATTTTTCATAGCCGTCATACGTGTTGCATGTTCACTTGCTTTTGCATCTAAAATCGTTCCATATATTAAACTTTCCACATATTGAGGTAAAATCACGCTTAATATAGCTTCTTTGTCTGGTTCAAATTCATACGAAGACATTTGACCATGCCCTAAACTTGAATCTTCTGGAGACAATGGAAGTACAGTTTTCATCGAAGGTGTGTTTTCTAATACACTTACGAAATGGCTGTAATAAATTTTTACCTCATCCACAGCTTCATCGCTATATAAGTCTATAGCTTTTTTAGCGATCGCTTGAATTTCTTTAAATGAAGGTTGGTCAGGCACTTCCGTTAAGGAATCATGAATGTCGTAGCCTTTATTTTTTAGAAAATCAACACCTGATTGACCCAAAACTAAGATTGAGTATTCTTCACTGCTGTTATGTTTATTTTCAATATCTTTTATTAGGTGTTTTAATACATTTGCATTATAAGCACCTGCAAGCCCTTGGTCACTTGTAATTACTATATAACCACTTTTATTCACTTCACGTTGTCGTAACATTGGATGATGTGAATTTTTATCTGCGCCAGCAACTGCTGTAATTGCATCTTGCATTTTCACCATATATGGTCTGAATTGATTTGTATTCTGCTCAGCACGACGCAATTTTGAACTGGAAACCATGTTCATTGCTTTTGTAATCTGTTTCATCTTTTTCGTTGATTTTATTCGTGTATCAATTTCTTTAAGAGATGCCATTATCTCACCACCTTTTATCTACATTAACTATTATGTTTCTTCAGTTTTACTAAAACTCTTCTTAAATTCATTAATAGCTGATTCAAATGATTCATCATTTGGTAAAGCGCCGGATGTTTTGATTTCATTTAATAAATCAGAAGCATTTGTTTTAGCCCATTGATTTAACTCATCTTCAAAACGTGTAATATCAACTACTGGAATATCGTCTAAATGACCTTTGGTTAAAGCATAAATAATTAAAACTTGATTTTCTACAGGTAGTGGTTTGTTTTTGTCTTGTTTTAGAATTTCAACCGTTCTTTTACCGCGGTCTAATTTTTTAGCAGTAAATTCATCTAAATCAGAACCGAATTGTGCAAATGATTCTAATTCACGATATGACGCTAAATCTAAACGTAAAGTACCTGCGACTTTTTTCATTGCTTTAATCTGCGCAGAGCCACCAACACGAGATACGGATTGACCTGCATTAATCGCTGGTCTAACACCAGAGAAGAACAAGTCAGATTGCAAGAATATTTGTCCATCTGTAATAGAAATTACGTTGGTAGGTACATACGCTGCGATATCTCCTGCTTGTGTTTCAATAATAGGTAACGCTGTGATTGAACCGCCACCTAAATCATCATTTAATTTAGCTGCTCTTTCTAATAATCTACTATGTAAGTAGAACACATCACCAGGGTAAGCTTCACGGCCTGGAGGTCTACGTAATAATAATGATAATTCACGATAAGCTGCAGCTTGTTTTGTTAAATCGTCATAAACAATTAAAACATCCTTACCTGCAAACATGAACTCTTCACCCATGGCTACGCCAGAGTAAGGTGCGATGTAGAGCATAGGTGCTGGATCTGCTGCTGATGCTGAAACAATAATTGTATAATCAAGTGCGCCTTCTTGACGAAGTTTTTCAACATTTGCGCGTACTGTTGAGTCTTTTTGTCCGATTGCAACATATATACAAATTGTGTCTTGATCTTTTTGATTTAAAATCGTATCGATCGCAACGGTTGTTTTACCTGTTTGACGGTCTCCGATAATCAATTCACGCTGACCACGGCCAATAGGTACAAGCGCATCAATTGCTTTAATACCAGTTTGCAATGGTTCATCAACTGATTTACGATCCATGACGCCAGTAGCTTTTTTCTCTACAGGGCGTGTTTTCGTAGTATTGAGCGGCCCTTGTCCATCAATAGCTTGCCCTAATGGATTAACGACACGACCAAGTAATTCGTCTCCAACTGGGACTTCCATAATACGCCCAGTACGTTTGACTTCGTCTCCTTCTTTGATATCCGTGTATGGTCCTAAAATTACTACACCAACATTGGATTCTTCAAGGTTTTGTGCTAAACCTAGAACGCCGTTATTAAATTCAATAAGCTCACCAGCCATAACATCATTTAATCCGTGGATTAAAGCTATGCCATCACCTATTTGTAGAACTGTACCTACATCAGTAACAGCCATTTCTGACTCATAATTTTCTATTTGTGAGCGAAGTAAAGCACTGATTTCTTCAGCTTTAATGGCCATCTATGTCACTCCTCCGATTTTTATTTCACTCTAATAAATTGCTTTTCAAGTTTTGCAAGATCATTTTTAATACTTGCATCCATCACTTTTGTACCAACCTTAACACGGATACCTCCGATAAGATCTGGGTTTACTTCATTTGATATCTTTAATTTTGAAAGTTTTGTACGTGACTTTATAATTGAATCAATACTTGTTAATTCATCCTCGGATAATTCATAAACTGATTCAATAACAGCAAAATCTTGATTATAATGCTGATTAAACAATGTTTCGAAAGCTATAAATATTTCGTGTATATATGCAAGATGGCGATTACTCGCAAGAACCATTAACATATTTTGCAAATATTGATTAGCTTGCCCAAAAATGATAGCTACAAAACGATTGCGCTGTGTCACATCTTGTTGAGGGTCAGTATCTAATTCTTTTAAGTTTTCTAATTCAGGTTGTACTGCTTGGTCAATTGTTGAAAATTCTTCATACATTAGATCGAGCATTTCTTTTTCCTTAGCAGTATCAAATAACGCTTTGGCATATTTTTTTGCTACGTTAGCCATTATTTATCGCCCGCCTCTTTAATGTACTTTTCAACTAATTCTTTTTGATCTTTTTCTGAGATTTCTTTTTGAAGTACTTTTGAAGCAATCAGTACTGAAAGCTCAGAAACTTGATTATTAATATCTGCAAGTGCACGTTCTTTTTCACTATTAATTTCATTTTGAGCAGTTTCAATCATACCATTTGCTCTGATGTTAGCTTCATGAATGATTTCTTCATGTTGTTTACGCGCTTGAACCTTAGATTCTTCTAATATTTTATGAACCTCTTCTTGGGTTTCTTTTAAAGTTTGTTTATTTTGTGCTTCTAATTTCTGTGCATTTAATTTAGCTTGCTCAGCGTCGTCGATATCTTTATTAATATCGCGTTCACGTTGGTCCATTACATCCTTAAGTGGGCCCCACGCAAATTTTTTCAATAAGGTTAATAAAACGATAAACGTTATAAGTGTAACGAAGATGGTCCCCCATCCAACGCCACCGCCACTGGCTGCACCAAGCACGAACATATTTGTCGTAGCAGTCACTTCCATAGACACTCCTTTCATACGATATGGTTATAAGACATTTTGATAAAAACGAACGGCGAAAGCCGATAAGACCTCGCCATAAATACTAGTTTAATTATAGTGACATGAAAGCGATAACTACACCGATGATAGGTAACGCCTCAACTAAACCGATACCGATGAACATAATACCCATTAATTGGCCACGTGCTTCTGGTTGGCGAGCGACACCTTCTACTGTTCTAGAAACGATAAGACCATTACCAATACCTGCCCCAAGTGCTGATAACCCGATTGCGATTGCTGCTGCGATTAAATTCATTTAAAAATCCTCCTAATTATTTCTTTTTTAATTTTTTAACTTAATGACTTTTTTGTACTTTGTGTGACATATACACCATTGAAAGCATTACAAAAATATATGCCTGAATCGTACCAATGAAAATTGAGAACCCTTGCCATATCACTAGGCCAGGTAAACCGATTGCCCAACCCCATGCTGGGAAACTGAACACTAAACTTGCTAATAAACCAAGTAATAATTCTCCCGCAAAAATATTTCCATACAAACGTAGACCCAATGTTAAGGTTGAAGTAAACTCTTCAAAAATATTAATCGGTAATAGGAAAATTGGCTTAGTATAGTTTTGGAAATAACCTTTAGTACCAACCATCTTAACGCCATAATAATGTGTTAAGAGTATAATCAACGTTGACAATGTCAATGTAACGGTTGGGTCTGCTGTTGGTGATTTCCACCAAAGCGTATCACCTGCAACCAATTGAAAAGGTAATCCAACCATATTACTAACGAATATGAAAAAGATTAAAGTAACTGCTAGGAAATGGAACTGACCGCCTTTGGACCATGCCATGTTACTTTCAATAATTCCTCTTACGAAATCAAAAACCCACTCTATAAAATTTTGTTTGCCTGTTGGACGTTTCTTGAGGTTCCGTGTACAAATAATAGCTATGACAAAAACAATAAGCGCCGTAATCAACATCATCATGATTGATGACAGATTAAACACGATGTCTAAACCGAATACATTCCAACTGACTAGAGGGTCTTTATGATCCATGTCTTCTCACCTCTTTCATTATAAAATTTATTTCTTGTGTAAAAATGGTTTGAAAACAATTAAAACATAAGAAATCATTAAACCAACAACTACTCCAATCACGTTTATATAATCTTTATAAAAATACCATAATGTACAAGCTAAAATCACAATCAAATATCTCCATATGTTGCCCGTTGAAATATGTATGTTGTCTTCTTCTTTTGCTCTCGCCAAATAATATTCAAAAGTAAAAGTAATGCATAGTGATCCACTTGTACCTATTAAAAGACCTAATATAAACTCAGAGTATGTGAAAATAAACACAATAACTAGCACAATGATACTGTATAAATAGTATTGAATGTACTGGTTAAAAATGATGTTGAAACGTTTCATTTCAGTGCCTCGTTTCACCTTATCTTTCGTATATGAAAACCATTCCAATCATACAATTTTAATAATAATATAGGGTAGTTAACGTGTCAATTCTATTCAAATTGTAATTCAATTTTTTACACAAATGTCACAAAAATGACACATTAAACTATTATTATTTGAAAGATGAAGGTTTTTTATCAATTAGTCCAAAAAAATACTTAATATTTTGACAAATTCTGTTGGCTGCGTTGCCATCGCCATACGGATTTCGTGCTGTGCTCATTGTCTTATACAAATTTTTGTTGTCTAATAAAGCTTTTGTTGCTTCGAATATGTTGTTTTCGTTTGTACCTACAATTTTAAGTGTCCCCGCTTCGACACCTTCAGGCCTTTCTGTTACATCCCTTAATACAAGCACTGGTTTACCTAATGAAGGTGCTTCTTCTTGAACACCACCAGAATCCGTTAAAATTAGATAAGATTGGTGGGCAAAATTATGGAAGTCTACCACCTCTAACGGTTCTACCAGTTCAATACGAGCATGATTAGATAAATAATAATCTGCAATGGCTCGTACTTTAGGATTTTTATGTATTGGGTAAACAACAACAACATCATCATAAGTATCGACAATAGCTCGTACTGCCTTAAAAATATGAGACATAGGCGCTCCAATATTTTCTCGCCTATGCGCTGTCAATAAGATAATACGTTTATCTTTATGCTTATCAATTATTTCTGAATGATAATCTTTGTGAATTGTTGTTTTCATAGCATCAATAGCTGTGTTCCCTGTTACTACAATAGCATCCTTTGGCTTATTTTCAGAAATTAAATTTTTTGCAGCATTATTAGTAGGAGCAAAGTTCAAATCAGCCATTACTCCTACCATTTGTCTATTCATTTCTTCAGGAAATGGAGCATATTTATCCCAAGTACGTAAGCCTGCTTCAACATGGCCTATTGGTACTTGATTATATAATGCTGCTAAACTTCCAGCGAATGTGCTCATCGTATCACCATGAACAAGTATCATATCTGGTTGTTCTTCTTTAATGACCCCCTCTAATCGAATGAGTATACGGGAAGTGATTTCTGATAATGATTGACCTTGCTTCATAATGTTTAGATCATAATTAGGGGTTATATTAAAGCTAGTCAAAACAGAATCTAACATTTCTCTATGTTGTGCCGTTACAACCACGATTGGCTCTAATTCGACATCATTCTCTAATTCTAAAACAAGAGGCGCCATTTTTATCGCTTCAGGACGCGTCCCAAAGACAGTCATAATTTTTTTCATATTACTCCACTCCTGGGCCAAACTATTTTGTACCGAATAAACGGTCGCCAGCATCACCTAAACCAGGTGTAATATAAGCATGGTCATCTAATTTTTCGTCTAATGCCGCAATATAAATATCTACATCTTCATGTGCTTCTTGTAATTTTTCTACACCCTCTGGTGCTGCAATAAGACACATAAATCGAATATGTCTAGCGCCACGTTTTTTAAGGGAATTAATCGCTTCGATGGCAGATGCGCCTGTAGCTAGCATTGGATCAACCACAACAATCTCTCTTTCTTCAATATCTTGTGGCAATTTCACAAAGTATTCAACCGCTTCTAAAGTCTCTGGGTCTCTATATAAACCAACATGGCCTATTCTAGCCGCTGGCACTAAATTCAAGATGCCTTGAGTCATACCTAACCCTGCTCTAAGAATTGGAATAAATGCCAATTTTTTTCCAGTTAGTCTTTGAGCAATCATTTTAGTTACTGGTGTTTCAATTTCTACATCCTGTAATTCTAAATTTCTAGTCACTTCATAAGCCATTAGCATACCGACTTCATCTACAAGCTCTCTAAACTCCTTTGTACCTGTATGTACATCTCGAATGTAACTTAATTTATGTTGAATAAGTGGGTGATCAAAAACATGTACGTTGCTCATAATTACTTCCTCCAATTTAATTGTATAAAGGATGTTTAGTAGTTAATGCTTTAACTCTTTCTTGTCCTTCTTTTAATGTTGTTTCATTTTCAGGATCTTTTAATACTAAACTAATGATTTTCGCTACTTCTTCAAATGCTTGTTCGTCAAAACCTCGCGTAGTCGCCGCTGGAGTACCAAGGCGTAAACCACTAGTTACAAAAGGTTTTTCCTGATCAAATGGAATTGTATTTTTATTACAAGTTATGCCAATTGCATCAAGTGTTTCTTCTGCTACTTTACCTGTTATATTTACAGATCCTTTTACATCTACACATACTAGATGATTATCGGTACCGCCTGATACGACTCTAAATCCTTCTTGGCTTAAAGTGTCAGCTAATACTTTAGCGTTTTTTACAACTTGTTGTTGGTAAGTTTTGAAATCGTCTTGCAAAGCCTCACCAAATGCTACTGCTTTTGCAGCAATAACATGCTCTAAAGGTCCACCTTGAATACCAGGGAAAATGGTTTTATCAATTTGCTTTTTGTATTCTTCTTTACATAAAATCATTCCACCACGAGGGCCGCGCAATGTTTTATGCGTTGTTGTAGTTACAAAATCAGCGTATGCTACAGGGCTTGGATGTAAACCAACAGCTACTAATCCAGCGATATGTGCCATATCTACCATCAATTTAGCTCCGACTTCATCAGCTATTTCTCTAAAACGTTTGAAATCAATCGTTTTTGAGTATGCAGATGCGCCAGCAACAATTAATTTAGGTTGATGTTCTTTAGCCACTTTTAAAACTTCATCGTAGTCTATTTGTTCGCTATCTTTATCGACACCATATTCAACAAAGTTGTAAAATTGTCCACTAAAGTTTACTGGTGCGCCATGCGTTAAGTGGCCACCATGACTTAAATTCATACCTAATACAGTATCACCATGTTCTAATGCTACGAGATAAACAGCCATATTTGCTTGAGAACCAGAGTGTGGTTGGACATTGACATGTTCAGCACCAAATAATTGTTTAGCTCGTTCGATAGCTAATGTTTCAGACACATCAACAAATTCACAACCACCATAATATCTTCTGTTAGGATAGCCTTCAGCATACTTATTTGTTAATACTGAGCCTTGAGCTTCCATCACTGCTTCTGATACAAAATTTTCAGAAGCGATTAACTCTATATTATTATTTTGACGGTTAAACTCATTTTGAATTACTTCATATATTTCTTTATCTTGCTTTTCAATAAATGACATTAGTAAACCCCTCGTTTCTGTATTAGTTATATTTTGCTCTTTCGCCACCAATTTTTTTAGGTCTTGAAGAAGCGATTGTAACAATTGCTTCACCAATTTGTTTAATACTTGTACGCTCCGGAATTGCGACATGTTGGATATGCATACCGATGAGTGTTTGGCCAATATCTATCCCTTTAGAAACAGTGATTGCTTCTACTACCATCGGATTATCCATATGCTGATATGCATAAGTTGCTAAACTGCCTCCAGCGTGAACATCAGGTACAACGGTTACTTCTTCCATCGTTAAAGGGTTGAACTTCGCTCGTTCTATAGTTATCGCTCTATTTATATGTTCGCAGCCTTGAAATACAAAGGAAACCCCTGTTTCAGATTCGATTTCTTTTAATGCGTCATATATGTCTTTCGCTACTTCCATAGATCCAACACTACCGATGCGTTCACCAATCACTTCAGATGTAGAACATCCTATAATACAAAGCTCATTTGCTTTAAAGAAAGATTTAGATTTTAATTCACTTAATAATGCTTTTAAATCCTCCATATTAACACCCCTTTTCTTTTGATTAAAAAAGTAAGCCAATATACAAAAGTTCAATACATACAAATTTAATTGATAGCAAATTTGCTACACGTTATTATTATAACGTATTTAGTAAGTTACTCATACTAATTTCACATATTTATTACTTTAATATTTTAATTTTTATTTTATCAATCAATGGGTTTAATTCATTGAAAATTTTAAGATATTCTAATTTGTTGCCTCCAAATGGATCAGACACATCACCGCTATTTGATGCATATTCATTGATTGTGAACACGTGTGCTTCACTGCCATACATACGTTTGATTGTGTCTCGGTGTGATGCAGACATAGTTAAAATTAAGTCTGCGTTTATATCATCTTCAGTAAAGGCTTTTGCATTTTCTGGAAAAGGTAATTGATTTTCTTCTAATATAGATAAAGTATGCTGTGATACAGGGGCGCCGTCTAATGCAAATAAACCACGTGACACAATATCTAAGTTAGGCATCTTAGCTCTTGCAATACTTTCAGCCATCGGACTTCTACAAGTATTTCCTGTACAAACAAAAACGATTTTCATAGTTCTTCCCCTTTAACAACTGTATAGTTTGCAGCTTTTAACATTCTATTCATTATAGCGGTCGTATCATCATTATTTTCAAAACCAAATATATAAGCATGGTTAATATGGTTGTTTTGATCTATATCATGCAAAACCTGGTATAAGTGACGATTTGCTCCTTTTATATCTTTCTCATTTTCACATAAAGGCATAAATATTGCTTCTTTCGGTACCAAGTCACGCTTGTTTTTCGGAAATATAAATGCCGTATCTTGCCAATTTTTCTCTGAAGAAGGTCGTTTATAAATAGATTGCACAATTGTAATTGGCGTATCTGGTGCATAATGTTTATACTTCATACCTGGTGCGATGGGTTTTTCATGGTTTAAATCCTCTACTGATGAAATGCTATCTGGTAAAACACTTTCAATCATTGTCTTTGTGATTGATCCAGGTCTTGCAATTTTAAATGGATATTGTGTACAGTCCAACACCGTGCTTTCAAGGCCCTCTTCACTTTGATCACCATCAATAATACCATCAATACGTTGATTCAAATCATTATACACATGTTCAAATTGAGTAGGAGACGGTCTCCCACTTAAATTAGCGCTAGGCGCAGCGATTGGTAAATCTACAAATTTCAGTACTTTTCTGCCTACTGGATGACTCGGCATTCTAACAGCTATCGATGATAAACCACCACTGACACTTTCACATAAATATCCCTTTTTCAACGGTAAAATAAATGAAATTGGGCCTGGCCAAAAGCGTTGCATTAATGTCTTCACTTCTTGGGTGATATGCTGTGTGAAACATTCTAATTGTTTTATATCGTGAATATGTACGATCAGAGGATTATCTGAAGGTCTACCTTTAGCAGAATATATTTTTTTTATAGCTGCTTCATTTCTAGCATCGCCGCCTAAACCATAGACCGTTTCAGTCGGAATAGCGACAAGCCCACCATTTTCAAAAATATTTTTTATCTCATTATATATATAGGTGTTATCTTCTTGTGTAATATCCTGCTGTAAGTTCCATATTTTTGTATTCATTTATACACACCCTTTCATCTTAATGCTAATTTTAAAACAAAATAAGAAGTTATGCACCTTCATGACATATCATGTTCAGCACATAACTTCTTAAAGTTACCATTTGAAAGAAATCATTCTATCATTATTATTAATGTCTTTGATTATTTGAACATCTACTGTTGGGTATTTTTCTTCGATTTTTCTTTTTAAAGTAGGGCCCTGTTTATAACCAATTTCAAAAACTACAGCAGCGCCTGGTAACAATACCTCTGGTAATTGGCGTAAAATCGTATCATATACTTGATAACCATTGTCTTCAGCAAATAGCGCAGTATACGGTTCGTATTTTAGAACTGTATCATCCATTAGATCCGCTTCACTATTGTCTATATAAGGCGGGTTTGAGATTAAACCATTGACTTTAATATTTCGCTCAATTAATGGTGCTAAAGCATTACCCTGTAAAAATGCAATATCTACTCCATGAGCATCAGCATTTTCCTTAGCTACAGAGAGTGTAGCTTCATATAAATCTGTAGCTAAGACTTCCAGATTACTATTTAATTTCTTAAGTACAATAGGAATATTGCCACTGCCTGTACCAATGTCTACAACTTTGTCACCAGAATGCACTGACTTATAGAAATGTAGCAATACTTCTTCTGTTTCTGGACGTGGAATTAAGCAATGTTCGCTTACTTTGAATATTTCACCATAAAAAGATTGCGTTCCAACGATATATTGTATAGGTTCACCATCTAGCATTCTGCTTTCTGCATTATCAAATAATATTTGATGAGCTTTAGTCATTTCATCATTAGAATGCATTAAGTAATCTGACTTCTGCCACTGAAACAAGTCAAGCATTAACCACTCAGGTCGTGTTGGTTCGATGCCTTTTTCAACACATTTAGCTTGGGCTTTTTTTAATCTATCTCTATAGTTCACCATCATTCAGTTCTTTCAATTTATCTGTTTGTTCTGCTAAAGTTAATGCATCAATAATTTCATCTAATTTACCTTCCATTACTTGTTCTAACTTCTGTAATGTTAACCCAATACGATGATCAGTTACACGACTTTGCGGATAATTATATGTTCTAATTCTTTCTGAACGGTCTCCAGAACCTACTGCTGACTTACGTTGCGCTGCGTATTTTTGTTGTTCTTCTTGCAATTTCATATCAAATAAACGTGCTTTCAACACTTTCATCGCTTTTTCACGGTTTTGGATTTGTGATTTTTCTGATGAAGTAGCAATTACTCCGGTTGGAAGATGGGTGATACGTACAGCTGAATCAGTCGTATTAACGTGCTGTCCACCCGCACCGCTTGAACGGTACGTATCTATTTTAATATCTTCATTGCGAATTTCTATTTCAACATCTTCTACTTCTGGTAATACTGCTACCGTCGCTGTAGATGTATGGATACGGCCACCTGATTCTGTCGCTGGCACACGTTGGACACGATGGGCGCCATTTTCATATTTTAATTTACTATAGGCCCCTGTACCTGAAACAGAGAAACTAATTTCTTTATAGCCGCCGTGATCACTTTCAGCAGCCTCAACTATATCAGTTTTGAAACTATATGCTTCAGCGTATCTAGAATACATTCTAAACAAATCACCAGCAAATATAGCAGCTTCATCTCCACCTGCTGCAGCACGAATTTCAACAATTACGTCTTTTTCGTCGTTAGGGTCTTTGGGAATTAACAAGAATTTCAATTCTTCTTCAAGTTTCGGTATTTTTTGAGTAAGCACTTGTTTTTCACTTTTAAGCATTTCAACTTCTTCTTCGTCTTTTGTTTCTCTTAACATTTCATCGATTTCATTTTCATCTTCTTTAGTTAGTTTGTATTCACGGTAAACTTCAACAGTTTTTTGTAAATCAGCTTGTTCTTTTGAATACTTTCGTAAGTTGTCAGGGTTATTCACGACTTCAGGGTCGCTTAACAATTCATTTAATTGTTCATATCTTTCTTCTACAATATCTAATTGATCAAACACTACATTTCCTCCTTCTCATTATCACTTGGAGCAACAATATGGTGTGCTCTGCATCTTGGCTCATAACTTTCATTTGCACCAACTAATATCACTGGGTCATCTATTTTTGCTGGATTACCGTCAATTAACCGTTGTGTACGGCTGGAAGATGAGCCACAAACAGCACAAACAGCTTGTAGTTTTGTCACTTCTTCACTTACTGCTAATAAATACGGTATAGGTTCAAATGGTTCACCTCTAAAATCCATATCCAAACCTGCAGTAATAACTCTATGTCCTTTTGCAGCTAATGCTTCAACAATATGAACTATATTATTTTCGAAAAACTGAACTTCATCTATTGCTATAATATCAAAATTTGATAAATCGTGTTTGTAAATTTCAGCTGCAGTTGAAATATTAATAGCTTCAATTGCATTACCATTATGAGACACAATCTTATCTTTATGATAGCGGTCATCTATTGCTGGCTTAAATACAACTACTTTTTGCTTAGCATACAACCCACGTCTCAAACGACGGATTAATTCTTCAGATTTACCACTAAACATGCTTCCAGTAATACATTCAATCCAACCGGAGTGATAAGTTTCATTCATTATGCGTTCCACCTTTTTTCAAAACATAATCGATTTATTATATCATATTTTTTCTTTCAAAATATCAATTTCCCACAAGATATTTGTAATTTTGTATGTAATCTTATTTCTAAACGCTTAGCCACATAAAATTTTAAAATAGCCTATATCTTATATTAAATAAAAAAGCATTCTCATAAAATGAGAATGCCTTATTACAACAATTATTCGTTGCTTGATTTGAATCCGAATTTCTTGTTGAAACGTTCCACACGTCCATCCGCAGCAGCGAATTTTTGACGTCCTGTGTAGAATGGATGTGAATCAGACGAAATATCTAAACGAATAACTGGGTATTCATTTCCATCTTCCCATTCCATAGTTTCAGATGAAGATTGTGTTGAACCACTTAAAAATTTAAAATCAGTAGTTGTATCTAAAAAGATAACTTTGTGGTATTCAGGATGAATATTTTGTTGCATGTTTTTCAGCTCCTTTGCCCTGAACCATCTGGAACAGAGTTTTTTGTGAGTTTTTACCCAATACTTGATAATTATAATTGCTATAAAACTAAAACGCAACCCTAAATCATATATTTAAACCATAACTCACATTAAATAATTGGTTTACCAGTTTTAGTACTTTCTTTAGCCGCTTCTTGTAACTGTTCGAAAAATTCTTGATTTGTTTTTGTTCGTTTTAGCTTTCTTACAAATCTTTCAGTAAAATCAATTGAATCAGTAAACATATTACGTAGCTGCCAAAGCGATTCTAGATCTTTTGGTGAAATTAGCAACTCTTCCTTACGAGTTGAACTTCTACCGATATCAATAGCTGGAAAGACACGACGTTCAGCTAATTTACGGTCAAGGTGTAATTCCATGTTACCTGTCCCTTTAAATTCTTCATATATCATGTCATCCATACGCGAACCAGTATCTACTAATGCTGTGGCTAATATAGTCATACTTCCGCCAGCTTCAATATTTCTTGCAGCACCAAAAAAAGCTTTCGGTTTATGCAATGAAGCTGGATCCAAACCACCGGATAACGTACGCCCGCTTGGTGGCATAACTAAATTATATGCACGTGCAAGTCTAGTAATAGAATCCATCAAAATAATGACGTCTTTACCAATTTCTACTAAACGTTTTGCACGCTCTAATAATAATTCCGCTACTTTAACATGATGTTGTGGCGGTTCATCAAATGTTGAATGCACAACTTCTGCTGATTCAACAGAACGTTCTATATCTGTTACCTCTTCTGGTCGTTCACCTACAAGTAATACAAACAGTTCTGCATCAGGTTTATTTGTTGCTACAGCATTAGCAATTTCTTTTAGTAATGACGTTTTCCCCGCTTTTGGAGGTGCAACAATCAAACCACGTTGTCCCAAACCAATAGGCGTAATCAAATCCATTATACGCGTAGAATAATTTGTTTTTGTTGTTTCTAACTTGATACGCTCTTCTGGATATAATGGTGTTAACGCTTGGAAATGTGGTCTTTTTTTAACTTCCTCTGCATTCTCATCATTGACAAAATCAACTTGCAGTAAACCATAATATTTCTCATTATCCTTAGGTTTTCTGACTTTACCAGTAACTTTATCGCCACGTTTAATTTCAAAGCGACGTATTTGACTAGCTGATATATAAATATCTTTTTCACCCTTTGAATAATTGACAGTTCTTAAAAAACCATAACCATCTTGTTGAATATCGTCTAAGATACCCTCCATATAATAGTTTCCGTCTTTTTCCATTTGGGCTTCCATAATAGCAAGAACTAATTCTTTTTTATTTAATTTACT
Organism: Staphylococcus sp. GDY8P131P; assembly: GCF_017891975.1. Taxonomy (NCBI): domain Bacteria; kingdom Bacillati; phylum Bacillota; class Bacilli; order Caryophanales; family Staphylococcaceae; genus Staphylococcus; species Staphylococcus sp. GDY8P131P. The sequence continues at coordinate 47,537 of NZ_JAESKF010000018.1, read as the reverse complement.
ATAATTTGTTAATTTAAGTGATTTTGCCTTTTGAGTAAGATCTTTAGTAGTGTAATTTTTGTATAGCTCGTGGAACGATTCGTACTGAGGTGATGTCCGTACTTTATCAGGCATTATCTTGCACCCATTTCATAAAAAAGTTTTAAATAACATAGAGAGCTACGCTACTTACTTTTATTACTATAGCAAATTTCTTATTTAATTACAAAATGTATTTCACTTTTTGAAATTTATAAAAATAGCTCTGAAGCTAACACACTGTTAAAACAGTACATAACCATACCATGTGTCAAATGATGGTTCAAAGCTCCATAATATTAAAATAAGGGCAACCAATTATATCGTTTGGCTGCCCTTTAAACTAGACTTTTAACTTAAACATTTTAACTTTATTTTATTAAACTATGCTTTGTAATAACCAGCAATAGATTTAACTTCTAAGAACTCTTCTATACCATAGTCTCCCCATTCGCGTCCTAAACCTGATTGTTTATAACCGCCGAATGGTAAGTCTGGTTTACGTCCAGCTTCGTTAATTTCAACTGTACCTGCTTCAATCGAACGCGCTACCTTGTGTAATGTGTCTTTATCTTTACCATATACGTATGACGCTAGCCCATATTCTGTATCATTTGCGATTTTGATTGCTTCGTCCACATCATTATAAGTGATAATTGACATTACAGGTCCAAAAATTTCTTCTCGCGCGATTGTCATATCATTATCCACGTTATTAAAGATCGTTGGACGTGCGAAATATCCTTTATCCAACCCTTCAGGTTTACCAGGGCCACCATAGAATAATTCTGCGCCTTCTTCTACACCTTTATCAATATATGATTGAACTTGGTCAAATTGTTTTTTACTAATAATCGGGCCAACTTGCGTACCTTCTGCACGTGGGTCGCCTACTTTAACTTGGCTGAATTTTTCTTTTACAGCTGTTAAAAATTCTTCTTTAATACTTTCTGGTACTAATGTTCTTGTGCCTGCTGTACAAACTTGACCTGTATTGGTTACTACTTTACCAGTAGCTGCACTCGCTGCACCGTCAATATCAGCATCATCCAAGATAATATATGGTGATTTACCACCTAACTCTAGCGACACTTTTTTGAAATCTTCTGCTGCTTTTCTCATGATGCTAGCACCTGTAGGGCCAGAACCAGTAAATGACATCATTCTTACTTTTGGATGTTCACTTAGTGGATTACCAACACCTTGGCCATCACCATTTACTAAGTTGAATACTCCTTTTGGAACGCCGGCTTTATCAAATATTTCTGCTAAAATAATCGCTGCAAATGGCGTCTCTTCTGACGGTTTTAATACTACAGGACTGCCTGCTGCTAATGCTGCAGACAATTTAAGAGAAGTTTGGTTTGTTGGGAAATTCCATGGTGTGATTAAACCTGCAACACCAATAGCTTCTTTAACAACTAAATCATCCCCACGGCGCTCTTCAAATTCAAAATTATCCAATGCATCACGTGCAGCTTGGAAATGATCTAATCCCATTTGATAATGGACATTTTCTGAAACTTTTAACGGAGAACCTAATTCATCCGTAATCGCTTCAATAATATCTTCTTTTCTATTTTTATATTCTTGAACAATTTTATCTAATAATTCTTTTCTTTCTTGAACTGAACTGTGTCTAAATTCAAAATATACATTTTCAGCAGCATCTACTGCTTTATCAACATCTTCTTTATTACCTTTCGCAATAATACCTGTTACTTCTTCTGTTGCAGGGTTGATTACTTCAATTGTTTCTCCACTTGTACTTTCAACCCATTCACCGTTGATATACTGTTTAGTGAAATTTCTCATCAATGATTCACTCCTTAACTGTGTTGATAATTATATTGTAACCGAGATTTCATATTTTTAAACATATTTGCTCACGTCGACGCTTTACAAACGTTGTTATTATGCGCTTTCTCCTCTTTTATAACACTTCTATAGACGATAGGAAAAACATATAATTTCTCACTAAAGAAGCAGAACAGAGGTCCAAATGTTAAAAAATTTCTATCTCGCTAAAGTTCTTATAATTAAAAAGCTATTTTATAAAATGAATCACAAGTATATTTTTCCAATAGGCAATCAGCAATGCCATAAGAAGAACCTGAGATATTAATTAATACCTCAGGTTCTATTAAAATAAACGAAATATAAAGTATGTTTTGAAATAATACATTGATTAAGAAATCAATCCAAAAAATCAATATCATTTAACTCTCTAATTCAATATATTCTTGCGCCCACTTTTCCATAGGGACCAATGCCGTTGCTAAGGCATCACCTTTATCTGTAAGTTGGTATAAAATGTTCATCGGGCTCGTAGAAATAATTTTTTTCTCTACAAGGCCCCATTCACATAAATCTGTTAATTTTATACTTAGCGCGCGAGGCGTGATTGTTTTCAAATCACGCTTCATATCAGAAAAATGAGCAGATTTTTCTGTACATCTAGATAAGTAATTTATTATAAGACCGTTCCAACTTCTACCTACAATTTTAAAGGTTTCTTCGAGATAAGGGCAAACCTCCATGGTCATCACCTCATATCATTTATATTTTTCATAATAGAAAACGGAAATCACAACCTACAAAAAATCAGTATATTTAGTATACCACATGTATTAAATTTTTTCAGTCCAAATGTCTGCGCCAAGTGATTTTAATGTTTCAACTATATTTGTATAACCACGATAAATATGTTTTACGTTATAAATTGTAGTAACCCCTTCTGCTAATAGACCAGCTACTATAAGGCAAGCACCAGCACGCAAATCACTTGCATATACTTCTGCGCCAGTTAATTTAGATGGTTTTATTGTTGCAGTACCGTTATCGGATGAAATGTTAGCGCCCATATTTCTCAATTCGTCAACGTGTTTAAAACGCGCTGGATAAATTGTTTCAGTTACAAATGAAACACCATCAGCCATAAACAACAACGGTGTAATTGGTTGTTGTAAGTCTGTAGCAAATCCAGGGTACACCAACGTCTTGATATCAACGCTTAAGTACGGGGCGTTTCTCTTGATAATCGCGCTGTCTTCCCCAACTTGGATGTCTACACCAAGCTCCTTTAATTTAACAGTTAATGGCTCAACATGAGTAGGAATAATATTGTTAATCGCAATGTCTTCTCCACAAGCAGCCGCTATACACATATAAGTACCAGCTTCAATTCTATCTGGAATGACTTGATGATGAGACCCATGAAGTTGGTCTACACCTTTGATTTTGATTGTACTTGTACCTGCACCTTTAATATTAGCACCTAAACTTGTTAAAAAGTTAGCCACGTCAACTACTTCGGGCTCTTTCGCTGCGTTTTCAATTACTGTTTGTCCTTCTGCACGAACTGCTGCTAGCATGATATTTATAGTAGCGCCTACACTTACAATGTCTAAAAATATATTAGCACCTATTAAGCGGTCAGCTTCAATCTTCATAGATGTTTCACTAGATTCATCAATGCGTGCACCCAATGCTTTAAATCCTTTAATGTGTTGGTCGATTGGTCTTGGACCTAAAGGACAACCGCCTGGCAAACCAATGACGCATTTTTTAAATCTGCCTAGCATCGCGCCCATCATATAATATGAAGCGCGCAATGATTCTACTTTATTATTTGGCAAGGGGGCATTTTTAATTTCATTTGGATTCACTTCTAGCGTCATTCCGTTTAAATTGGTTTTTATATTTAAATCGCCCAATAAACTCACTAGCGTTTCTACATCTGAAATCTGTGGAAGACCTTCTATCGTTACTTTTTCTTCTGCCAATATTGCTGCAGGGATTATAGCCACGGCACTGTTTTTTGCGCCATGATTATTAACTTCACCTTTAAGTGTTTGACCACCTCTGATTTTTATCACTTCTTGAGCCATTCGCTTGATCTCCTTTACCTTTCAATCAATATTTCAATTTTGTTACATTATTTGCATTATAAATTAAAAATTTATAGTTTGCAAAACACACCTATGAAACAAAATCTTTTTAAATTAATATTATGTATTACTTCACTTATATATATTTGGTAATACTATTTTTATTCCCAGTTTATTAAAGGTTAAATCCTATTTGTATGTTTTATTTAAATACTATGTAAATAACTTATGTTCAGACTTACAGTTAATCAATACATGCTAATAAATTATAACATAAATAAATAAGCCTGAGACATTACTTTTTGTCTCAGGCTTATTCGTTAAATTGGCAGTAGCTACTGGATTGAAAACACCGGTGTAACAGGATTTTCCTTCCAATTATTAATGCCTTAATGGAACAATGAAATGATATTAGATAAAGTGGATTTCTGCACTACTCCACTTTAAAATAATAATATTATTTAGCTCTATTTGAAGTGCCAAATTCTTTAATTTTACCAATTACTGTCGCTTTAATTGCTTCACGTGCTGGCCCTAAATATTTACGAGGATCGTACATTTCTTTATCTTTATCTAAAGCTTCACGTACTGCTTTAGCAGAAGCAATTTGGTTTTCTGTATTGACATTGATTTTCGCAGTTCCGAATGGAATCGCTTTTTGAATATCTTTTGTTGGGATACCAGTACCACCGTGCAATACTAATGGTAAACCAGTTGAAGCACCGATTTCTTCCATTTCTTTAAATCCTAATTTCGGTTCACCTTTATACGGTCCGTGAACTGAGCCTAATGCTGGGGCTAAAGTATCGATACCAGTTCTTTCAACAAGTTCTTGACACTCTTTAGGATCTGCGTAGATAACGCCTTCAGCAATCACATCATCTTCTTGTCCGCCTACAGTGCCTAGTTCAGCTTCTACTGACACGCCATGTTCGTGAGCATATTCAACAACTTTTGAAGTAGTTGCTATGTTGTCTTCGAATGGTTCGTGTGAAGCATCGATCATAACTGAAGTAAATCCAGCATCAATCGCTTCTTTACATTTATCAAAACTTGAACCATGGTCTAAGTGGATTGCAACTGGAATTGTAATTGCTTTATCGTGCATTAATCCTTCAACCATTTTAACTACTGTGTAGAATCCACCCATATAACGCGCAGCACCTTCAGAAACTCCTAAAATAACTGGAGCGTTTTCTTCTTGTGAAGCTTCTAATATAGCTTGTGTAAATTCCAAGTTATTTAAGTTGTATTGACCAACCGCATAACCATTTTCTTTCGCATCGATTAACATTTCTTTCATTGAAACTAAAGGCATGAAAGTTCCTCCTTAGTGCATTTGCACATATTTTTACAATCTAATTATATCAAAACCACAAGCATTTTGCATTCTTCTATTCAATTGTAAGCGTTTTTAATTTATTTTTTTATTTTATTCCTTTTAAATTACCCTTTAAATTTCTTTTTTTATATAAAATTGCAATATTTTTTACCATTAATTACAATGAGTGAATAGAACGGAGGTACATACATGTCTAAAATTTTAAATACACAATTAAACGGCGTTTTTAATCGCATCGAAGCCCAAGCGTTAGACGTTCAAATGGCTGCGCAATGTTTAATTCAAGCAATCGGAGGTGAGGGTACTGTATATGTTAAAGGGTATGAAGATTTAAATTTTTTTGAAGATTATGTCCTAAATAGTAATGAAAAACTAAAATCTAGCGCCCCGCTAGCTTCAATCAACACATTTAAAGATATTGATACTACTGATAGAGTTTTATTGTTTTCGCCTTATTATACAGAACAATTAAAAAGAGATGTTGAAACTTTAATTGATTGTGATGTTGATTTTGTCTTAATTTGTAATAAACCCAAAACAGAAATCTTTCAAGACCATCTATTTCATTTCATCAATTTAAGCACACCGAGACCGATTGTGTATACTGAGGATTACGATAAAATTGTTACGCCTCATCCAATTGCTTTTAGCTATATTTATTATGATATATATACACAAATGATTGAAATGGTTAGAGATCTAGATCTTTAGAATAATAAAACGATTTTTTACATATACTACACTTTAACCTCTACAAATTGCCCAAATATAAAAAGCGCACCTTCATTTCAAAAATGAAGGTGCGCTTTTTAAGTTTGTTACACTAAAATCATAAATGCCAGTAATAGTAATTAGCCGCATTCGAAACTTCATGAATATTAAATCATGAAGTTTTTTGGCAAAGTTAGTGATAATTATAAGAGGTCAACGTAATTATATCTACGCTACGTTTCGAAAGCACTCATAACTTTGCTATTATCATGTTAATATCTTTATTTTGTTTGTTGATACTTTAATGACGCTTCAATAAACGCTTTAAAAATAGGCTGTGGTCTATTCGGTCTTGATAAGAATTCTGGGTGAAATTGGCAAGCAACAAAGAAATCATTTTTCGGAATTTCTACCATTTCAATTAATCGTCCATCTGGGCTTGTACCTGAGAAAACCATGCCATTTTCTTCTAGTTGATCTCTATATTCATTATTGAATTCATAACGATGACGATGTCTTTCTTCTATATCTACTTCATCATAAATTTTATGTGCTAATGTGTTCTCTTTAATATGACAAGGATATAGCCCTAATCTTAACGTGCCTCCTAAATCTTCAATATCTTTTTGTTCTGGTAATAAATCAATAATAGGATGTGGCGTTGATGGATCTAGTTCTGCAGAATGCGCATTATCTAAACCAATTACATTTCTTGCAAATTCTACTGTAGCAAGTTGCATGCCTAAACAAATGCCGAAGTACGGTACATTGTTTTCTCTAGCATATTTAATAGCTGATATTTTACCTTCACTTGCTCTGAAACCAAAGCCACCAGGCACTAAAATACCATCAACATCGCTAAGTACCTCTTTAACATTGTCATCAGTAACTTCACTTGAGTCAATCCATCTCACATCAATATCTTTTTTAAATGGATAACCCGCGTGTTTAAGTGATTCGACTACTGATAAATATGCGTCTTGTAAACTTACATATTTCCCTACTAAACCAATCGTTATTTTACCATCTAAACTATTCACTGTATCTAATAAGTATTGCCATTCATCTAATTGCGTATCATATTTTGGATTTAGCTCTAAACGACGGATTACAATATCATCCATATCCTGTTGGCTCAGTTGTAGCGGTATTTCATATAATGATTCTGCGTCACGACATTCAATTACACTTTCTTTATTAATATCGCAGAACAATGCAATTTTATCTTTTAAATCTTGTGTTAATTCATATTCTGTACGTACTACAATTAGGTCTGGTTGAATACCTAACCCACGAAGTTCTTTAACGCTATGTTGTGTAGGCTTCGTTTTCATTTCACCAGCAGCTTTAATAAATGGTAAAAGTGTACAATGTACGTACATTACATTTTCGCGTCCTAAATCACTACGTATTTGTCTAATTGCTTCGATAAATGGTAATGATTCTATATCACCCGTTGTACCACCTATTTCAGTAATAACTACATCAGCATTTGTACTTTCGCCTGCTAAAAGCAAACGTTCTTTAATTTCGTTGGTAATATGTGGGATAACTTGGACTGTGCCTCCCAGATAATCACCGCGACGCTCTTTTTTCAAGACGTGCGAATAAACTTTACCAGCAGTAACGTTTGAATATTTATTTAAATTAATGTCGATAAATCTTTCATAGTGACCTAAATCTAAATCTGTTTCTGCACCATCATCTGTCACAAAAACTTCACCGTGTTGATATGGACTCATAGTGCCAGGATCAACATTTAAATATGGATCAAATTTTTGGATTGTAACTTTTAATCCTCTATCTTTTAATAAACGTCCTAAAGATGCTGCTGTGATACCTTTACCTAGTGAAGATACAACTCCACCAGTTACAAAAATAAATTTTGTCATTTTCTGCCTCCTATTATTAAAACAGTAATTCATTCAATACCAACAAAATATATGGCATGTACTATTAAACATTGAAGTAATTATCATTTATGTAAACGCCTATTTCCTATTGTTCATATGATAAAAGCATAACCCCGGAAAATAGCGTCATAAATTAATATTTTATAAACTTTATATAGTAATTCAAATAAAAAAATCGCTCCCTCTCACAGTATTTGTAAGGGGGAGCGTATAACATTTATACACGTCGTCCTAATTTAAGGAGCCCGAATAAAATTTTATCATTTTCACGGGAAAAGTCAAATGAATATTAGTAGATGATGAATTATTTTTCTTCCTCTTCTTCGTCATCTTCATTTTCTTCATATTCCTCTTCTTCTTCTAAATCTTCCTCTTCTTCCTCTTCTTCGTCGATCACGATTTCATTCTCAGGAATTTCTTCGTCAACTTCTTCTTCATCTGGGTCTTCTGGATCTTCTAAAGTTTCTTGGTCATCCGTCGCTGTCGGGATATCATCATCTTCGTCTGCATCATCTTCGCCAAGTAATTTCAATGTTTTATCTTCTTCATCTTCTTCTTCTAAAATATCGAATTTTTGAATCGTTGGCGCTATTTTTTCTTCAATGTCTGCTACTGAATACCAGTCACGTAGTCCCCAAATATTTTCCCCAACATTTAAGAAACGACCATCTGTATTCAAATCAGTATAGAATTGTACGATTCTATTTTCAATCTCATTATCTTCGTAATGACCAAGCGCTTTAAATTCATCTATGATATCATATAAATTCATTGTATCGCCTTTTTCAAGTAATAACGTATAGGCCATATCGATAAATGATTTCTCATCAACCATTTCTTTTGTGTAATCTTGAATTCTCATTATTTATTCTTCCTTTCAGAGGCATTTATGCATTTATCCAAATCAGTACTGTTCATCTTAAGTAATAATAACAAAAGTAAATTATAAATGACAATCCTTGATTTCGCAAACGCATTTAATAATTTATATATTTTTCAAATACAGCAAAATCTTCGCCGCTTTCAATTTCAACAAAGTTACTGTTTATACATAACGGTTTTAATTCATTGCGTTCCCCGTACAGCGTTATCGTAACAAATTGCGCGCCTACAAATTTTTTTCGAATATAGGTTGGCAGTTGTCTTAATGCACTTTCAGCAATACCGTTATGTCTCTCACCTTTATTCACTTCAATAGAATTTATATTAATTCGTTGCTGATGTTGCTCGATTGCAATAAAACCAACTTTACTGCCATCCTTAATCATATCAATCATATGATGCGTTTCGAAAGGTGATTCGTTATCATTAGGTTTTAATTTTAATGAAGATACATGCTTCGAATCTAAATCTAAATAATATAAACGTTCCTTACCAATAGGTCCTTCTTCTTTTGTAGCAGTATGCATAAAGCCTGCCCGTTCGTATACATTCCATGCGCCTTTATTTTCAGCATCTACGACTAAATACAAATGATTAAAACTCGGAAATAACTTTTGTACGTATTGTGGTAAATGCATCATCATTTTTGTACCATACCCACATCCTTGGAAACGTTCATTTACAGATAAAGATCGCACATATATGACTTGTTTGGGTGTGTCATAACCCTCGTGTTGATAATATTGATGTAGCACAAAGAAGCCTACTACTTCTCCATCTTCATTTAATGCAATATTAGCTATTCTATCTTTATCACTGAGCGCATCGTCGAGTACATCTTTAGGTAACGAGGAGTATATTTGTTGCCGCTCGCTTAATTTAAAATGATGTAATGCAGTTTTATACTTATTTTCAAATACTTGTATCGTAATATTTTCAAACGATTCTTTAATAAACATATCTTATCCCCTATTATTTTAACTTGTTAATTAGTTATTAATACCACATTTGATTTAAAATAATCGAAATATGAATATTTCAAATTACTAATAGTTCAAAAAACAGTTCACATTCCAATTTACTCCAGGTTACTTTTCACTTCATCATGCCCATCATTTTAGAATGCTTTAGGAATATCACCATACTTGACCTTACTTTATGAATTATACATTTCTTTTTAAGGGGACAAACCGTCGAACGTTAATCATGATACTATGCGTATCATGACGCATTTACATTTATACGCCCGGGACGTTAATTTGTGAGGTTATTACCATCTACTAGCCGTTTAGAATATAGTTTTTTCCTTTGTACTACCAAATACGTTTTTGTAAAAAGTATGCTTTGTTTATCTTGCTATTCTAATAAAAAGGCTGGACATCGTTCAAATTATCCCTTTCCAATTCTCTATATTTGATTTTCCTAAATTTTATTATAATATAAGTTATAACGTAAATATTTTAGGAGGATAAATAGATGAAAATAGGCATTGATGCCGGTGGAACGCTCATAAAAATTGTCCAAGATTATGATGGAAAACGTGAATATTCTACCAGATTAACCACTGAAATTAATGAAGTCATCGAGTGGTTAGACCGACAAGTGTGTGAAAGTATTAGTTTAACAGGAGGACAAGCTGGTACTATAAGAGATAGGTTAACGTGCCCATCTCGGATTTTTGTAGAGTTTGATGCTGCTGCAAATGGACTTGAAATTTTATTAGAGGAGCAAGGACACCAATTAGACAATTATATATTTACCAATGTAGGGACGGGCACATCACTTCATTTTTCAGACGGTAAAAAACAACAACGTGTCGGCGGTGTAGGCGCAGGTGGCGGAATGATACAAGGCCTTGGTTACTTGCTGACTGGACTGAAAGACTATAAACAATTAACAGACACAGCCCAAAAAGGCGATCGTGAATTCATTGATTTAAAAGTAAAACACATTTATAAAGATAGTGAACCACCTATTTCAGGTGATTTAACTGCTGCAAATTTTGGCCATGTATTACATAACTTAGATAAAAGCTTCTCTAACGCTGATAAATTAGCATCATTGATTGGAGTTGTAGGTGAAGTCATTACTACGATGTCTATTACAGTCGCAAGAGAATATCAAACTGAAAATGTAGCTTACATTGGGTCTTCATTCCATAATAATGACTTACTAAAAGAAGTTGTTGAAGATTACACTGTATTACGTGGTTTTAAACCCTATTATATTGAACACGGGGCATTTTCTGGTGCGTTAGGCGCAATACATCTTTAAAACAATTATTACCATGAAATAAGTACGCTGAAATGGATTCAATACTTATTTCATGGTAAAAAATAGGAACAGTTACTGTCTTAAATATGCTGCATATTTATAACTAGTAACTAGATCCATCACTTCATATATTTCTCGACTAAAACGGTAATTGATCTAACATTTTTTGCGCTGATACTACAGTGCCTACTACGCCCGGTTTCAAATCAACAGCTACTGCTTTGTCATCATCTCTCAAAATATCTAACCATTCTGCAAATACTTCGCCTTCTACTTCGATAATATCGCATTCTTCAAAATCTTCATTTCTTACTTTTTCAGCCCTATTTCGGATACTCCACACCGGCATGATGTGCGGTTTTTGGTGTTCATCATCACTGATCATTATAAATTGCTTAGCCTCTTTATTAGAGAGACCGAATACAGCATCTTCTTTAGCAACATCCATTACAAATTCTTTTAACCGAATTTCATCCAAATCTGACATTAATTCATTCGTTGCTTCAACAATATTAACTAAATCTCCATCAGTTTGTGAGGAAGGATCCATCAATACTTCCTCACCTTCTTCGAACACATCGTCTATTTCATATGTTACAAAACGATCAATATCAATTTTTTTAATTTGGTCATAATCGGTGTCATGTTTAGTTAAGAAAGTCTCAGCTGTTTCTTTATTTGTCCAAACACAGATAATTTCCTTTCCTAATACTTCATGTCTAATGAGTTGTTTTGATTTTGTTGCTACATAAAAAAATTCATTTACTAGTATATCTTGAAAAAATGAACTTGCTTTATAAGACATAATTACACCTTCAATTCATTTATATTATTTAACCATATTTAGAATATAAATGAGTCTATTGCTAGAGTCAATTAACGCCACACAATTCACTTCGAAATTTTAAAGCATCCAATAAATATACTCAGATTTCTACAATAATCAAACATCATTTGTAATTTTTCACTTATTAGACTTTTAATTCATTTAAAAATTGTTGCTCTAAACAAGCTACTTCTTTTTTGTCCTTCCCATGCCAAATACAAGCGCATCTTGAAGACACATGCCCGTTTTCATACCAGTCTCCATCATAATAAGCTAATGGAAATAAATGATTATTTTTCACATACTTTAAAATTGTATTAAAAAAATGTTCATTATTATCTGGTGCGATATAACTATAAAACTTTTGGTATCCATCTTGTATGACTGGCTCTAACAACAACATGCTGGTAGAACCATTTTGTCTAAAATTTAAATCAATCGCAAAAATATCTCCATTTTTATCTAACAATAAATCAAATCCTGCAATTCCAATAAAACCTTTGGATACGCCAATTTCCATAATTTCTCTTCCAGCTTGAATAATGGATTCAGGCACATCATGTACATTTTCGTTGCCGTTATAATGTCCGTATTCATCTGTTAATTGCTCTGAAGTTCCAATATAACGAATGCCTTCATCTTTTTCATATGCAAATTGCACACAATAGTTGGCTATTTCTTCTATTTTTTGTTCAATAATCAATGTATGTGTTTCTTCCTGTGCTTCTGCGATTCGAGATTTAGCTTTAGTTAAATCTGACTCATTATAACAAATCATAACCCCATAACCGCCAGCTGTCGGCAAATCATCGCCCGGCTTCACGACAAAAGGGAATCGCCAATGTGATACTGCATCTTCAAAATCGCAAATATTCACAACATCACGTGCGGGTAAATATTTATGGTTTGTCCATTCTGGTATGCGTGCTTTATTATTTAAAGCTACAAAGACATCTTTATCTATAGCATAATATTTTTGCTCTAAAATCGATTCGTTATGGATATATTGAAAATAAATGCGTTTACGGTCTTGCTTAGCTAATTTATTTATCGTTTGCTCGTAACTTTGTTGGTCATAAAAAGTATAAATATTTGTAGGCATCGTTTTGCCGATTGTATCAAATAAAATTTTCAATTTATCTGTAACATTCGCTTCATGCACTATAACAGGTATTTGATCAGCGATAATAAGCTCTCTACCTGTTAAAAAATTGGATTGGTGTTCTTCTGGGTTTAACCATGGATTTGAAACATAAGATGGTCTAGCAGTATATACTACGTCATTGTTATATATATCACTAAGTGTTAATTTAGGGTGTTGCATGCTTAGTTTTTTCATTTTTTGTACCCCTTTGTATAATGGTGCTCCTCAATAATCGCGTTAAATACTGACTTATTTTCTATTAATTCTAATCCCATTAATGCAAGGATTTTTGCTCCTCTGATTAAAGCTTGGTCACCATGTTTATTACCTGCTGCTTCTCTGAAACGGTGCGTGTGGCCTACTAAGTTTCTAGAACCAATTTTAATATGAGGGTGAATGGTTGGGACAATATGACTTACATTTCCAGTATCTGTAGAACCATAACCAAAATCATCGTCAATAACTGCTTCTCCTACTTTTGTTGCGTACTTAACAAATAAATCATCCAATTTTGAAGATTTTATAAATTCATTTACGCCGTTTTGAATAGGACCAAATTCATACTCACATCCAGTTTGAATCGCAGCGCCTTTTGCAATTTGGCCTACCCTTTCTGTTAATACATCTAATTCTTTACGAGATGTTGCTCGTGTGTAAAAACGAGCATGTGTATAATCTGGAATAATATTTGCTGCTTTCCCGCCATCTAAAATAACACCATGAACTTTTTGGCTTTTTTTAATATGTTGCCTCAATTGAGCCACACCATTAAAGTAAGATATCATGGCATCTAAAGCATTTCTAGCTTCTTCAGCATTTTCAGAAGCATGTGTACTTCTACCATAAAATTTAATATCTAAAACATCTACCGCCAAAGTATTGATTGTCCTATAAGTTTCATTGCCGGGGTGTACCATGAGCGCGACATCTAATTCATCAATAATACCTTCTTTTACATAGGAGGCTTTAGCGCTACCATTGACACCACCTTCTTCAGCAGGACAGCCAAGGATGATAATTTCTCCACCAAGTTTGTTAATTACCTGTTTCAATCCAACGCCTGCTAAAACACTCGCCGTTCCAATAATATTATGACCACATGCGTGACCTAGACCAGGTAAAGCATCATATTCAGCTAAAAACCCAATTGTTGGGCCAGTTAATCCTGAATCATAACGAGCGATGAAACCAGTCGCATGACCTGCAATATTCGTTTCAACTTCAAAGCCATGTTTTGTTAAATCTTCAATTAATGTTCTTGAAGCAAATATTTCTTCATTTCCTAATTCAGGTCTTTGATGAATTTGATGGCTCATTTCTACATATGTTAATTTTTCATTTTCTATATAATCTAACACTGTTTGTTCATGTCTCATTTTCAATATCCCCCTGTATTCAAGTTCATTGTATTATCTATTAATTATGTTTTTGAACGATACATCATCAATAACAGATGTGCAAAATATATTTTAATTATTACTCATTTTATCGGGTTTATTTAATTCTGTCATTATTTTTTTGAATTTCAAAAATAATAGTATTATCTTTATCTTTATAATTTATAGAAATTGTAAATACCACCCGCTCTTGTTACAATTACATTAATAATTAATTTTAGGAGGATATCATATGCCAAAAATGAACGTTGAAAGTTTTAATTTAGATCATACAATTGTAGTGGCACCATTTGTTAGACTTGCAGGTAAAATGGAAGGTGCTAATGGAGATGTTATTCATAAATATGACATCCGTTTTAAACAACCTAATAAAGAGCATATGGATATGCCTGGTTTACATTCACTTGAGCATTTAATGGCTGAAAATATTAGAAACCATTCAGATAAAGTAGTTGATATCAGTCCAATGGGTTGTCAAACTGGTTTTTATGTATCATTCATCAACCATAATGATTATGATGATGTGTTAAATATCATTGAAAATACAATTCAAGATGTGTTAACGGCTACAGAAGTACCAGCATGTAATGAAGTCCAATGTGGGTGGGCTGCTAGTCATTCATTAGAAGGCGCTAAAACAATTGCACAAGTCTTTTTAGATAAAAAAAATCAGTGGAACGATATATACGGTAAAGGCCAATAAACGATAATCACGTTAAATGGAAATTAACAATAATAAAAAAGAAAGGCTAAGGTATGATATCTTAGCCTTTCTTTTTTATTTGTAATAGATAACTAAAGCAAAATGGTTATTCTACGTAATTATTTCTATCTTTTTTATAATTTATTAATCATTTTTATTAATACAAATTGTAGCGGGACGCGACTATATAATAACCATGTAGGTAATTGTTTATCATCTAGCGCTATATTTTTTCTAGCCATATAAATGTTAGCAGGCAGTACTGCTAATAAAAAGCTATTAATAAGTTTCTTAAAGCCACGTGTAGGTTGTTTAACTATTAATACTATGCCAAAAACAATTTCAAAAACACCTGTTATTAAGACTGCAGATTTTCTAAATGGTAAATATTCAGGTACGATCTTTCTGAAATTAGACTCATGACAAAAATGTAATACGCCAGCAGTACTAAATATTATACCTAAAATGGTTCTCATTAAACGTTTCATTTATCAACACCCATTTCTTTTAAATAACTTCTTCCGAATTCTGGCAGTTTAACGCCAAAATTATCTGCAATTGTCGCGCCAATTGAACTGAATGTATCATCCATAGATAGTTCATGATATTTCGTTATTTTAGGGCTAAACATAAGTACTGGAATATATTCTCTTGTATGGTCTGTTCCTGTAGCTGTTGGGTCATTACCATGATCTGCAGTAATGATAACTAAATCATCTTCTTGCAGATGATCGATAAGTTCTGGCAAACGATCATCAAAATCTTTAATAGCTTGCGCGTACCCATCTTTATCACGACGGTGACCATATAACGCATCAAAATCTACTAAATTCAAGAAACTTAAGCCTGTAAAATCTCGTTGTACCGTTTCAACCAATTTATCCATACCATCCATATTATCTTTAGTACGAATGGCTTCAGTTACGCCTTCTCCATCGTAAATATCATTAATTTTTCCTAAAGCAATCACATCATAATCCTTGTCTTTTAATTCATTCATTACCGTTTTACCGAATGGCTTTAAAGCATAATCATGTCGATTAGATGTTCTTGTGAAATCACCCGGCTCGCCAACATATGGACGAGCAATAATTCGACCAATTAGATATTTAGGGTCTTTTGTCAATTCTCTAATTTTCTCACAAATATCATATAATTCTTCTAGTGGGATAATATCTTCGTGAGCAGCAATTTGAAGCACTGGGTCTGCTGATGTATAAACAATTAAATCACCCGTCTTCATTTGGTGCTCTCCCCACTCATCAATAATTTGTGTACCTGAAGCAGGTCTATTAGCTACTACTTTACGACCTGTCATTGTTTCAATTTCGTTGATTAGTTCATTTGGAAAACCATTAGGATAAACTTTAAAGGGTTGCATAATATTTAATCCCATAATTTCCCAATGACCGGTCATAGTGTCCTTACCAACGGAAGCTTCACTCATCTTAGTATAAAACGCACCAGGTTTAGCTACCTGTTCAATAACAGGTAAGGGTGCAATATTACCTAACCCTAATCGCTGTAAATTAGGTAGCGTTTGGCCAAAACCTTCGAGCGTATGTTTCAACGTGTGGCTGCCTTCATCGTCAAATGCTTTAGCATCTGGGCCTTCTCCTATACCCACTGAATCCATGACAATTAAATGCACCCTTTTAAATGGTATAGTCATCGTTCCATCTCCTATTCAGTAATTATTTTATGAATCAACGTAGGAATTTCTCCATGTGAACTTATCGTAATACTTTGATTTAATTTTGCTTTAACTTCATCAATTTGTTCACAGTTACTGTGAATCGTTAATAAAGATTCACCTTCACTAACAAAATCTCCTACTTTTTTATTCAAGACGATACCAACACTTAAATCGATATCATCTTCTTTTGTTTGTCTACCGGCGCCTAACATCATCGATGCAACGCCAATTTCATTTGCAATAATTTCAGTTACAGTACCTGATTTTTGCGATGGTAAATCAATTTGGAAACGTGCTTGTGGTAATCGATTAACATCGTCGACTACTGAACCATCTCCATCTTGATTTTCTAAAAATGTACGGAAAGCCTCTAAAGCTGAACCGTCATTGATTGCCTTTTCTAATAGTAGGCGAGCTTCATCTAAATCCTTAGCTTTACCACCTACAACGACCATTTGTGAACCTAATGTCATCACTAATTCTGTAAGGTCTTTTGGCCCTTTACTTTGTAAAGTTTCAATGGCTTCTTTGACTTCTAAAGCATTTCCAATGGCGTTACCTAATGGTTGTCCCATATCTGAGATAATGGCCATCGTGTTTCTACCAACATTATTGCCAATATTCACCATTGCTCGGGCTAATGCCTCAGCATCTTCTAATGTTTTCATAAAAGCGCCATTGCCTGTCTTAACATCTAATACGATGGCGTCTGCTCCAGCAGCTATTTTTTTACTCATAATTGAAGAAGCAATTAGTGGAATTGAATTAACAGTTCCAGTAACATCACGTAATCCATAAAGTTTCTTATCAGCTGGCGTTAAATTACCAGTTTGTCCAATAACAGCTACTTTAGATTCATTTACTAATTTCACAAATTTATCTTCACTAATTTCAACGTGAAATCCTTTTACAGATTCTAATTTATCAATTGTGCCCCCGGTGTGGCCTAAGCCTCTACCACTCATCTTAGCTACTGGCACACCAACAGAAGCAACTAATGGTGCTAATACGAGTGTTGTTGTGTCGCCTACGCCACCTGTTGAATGTTTATCTACTTTCATACCATTAATCGCTGATAAATCAATAACGTCACCTGAGTTGACCATTGCCATTGTAAGTGCCGCTCTCTCATCATCATTCATATCTTGGAAATAAATTGCCATTGCTAAACTCGACGCTTGATAGTCTGGAATCTCACCGTTGGTATAACCATTAATAAAAAATTCAATTTCGTCTTTATCTAATGCTTGACCATCACGTTTTTTTTCAATAATATCTACCATTCTCATATGAGTTGGCCTCCCCCAAAAAAGCACAAATTATACTGTGTCTATTTTATAGTTTAGATAACTTTAATAATCAGTATCACTTTCTAAACCTTGAATAATTTGAATCCCTGCACTTGCACCAATACGCGTTGCTCCAGCTTCAATCATTTTATTAAAATCTTCTAAGTTTCTTACCCCGCCAGATGCTTTAACTTCTAATGCATTACCTACAGTATCTTTCATTAATTTCACATCTTCAGGTGTTGCGCCGCCGCCAGCAAATCCAGTTGAAGTTTTGACGAAATCTGCGCCTGCAGCTTGACTTAACTCACAAGCTTTTACTTTCTCTTCATCAGTTAGAAGACATGTCTCAATGATCACTTTTACCGTTTTGCCATTTGCTGCTGCCACTACACCTTCAATATCTTTTTGAACTACTTCATAACGCCCATCTTTTAAAGCGCCGATATTGATAACCATATCTATTTCTGATGCACCGTTTTTAATAGCATCTTCAACTTCAAATACTTTTACAGCTGTTGTTGATGCGCCTAACGGGAAGCCAATTACTGTACATACTAAAACGTCAGTGCCCTTCAATTTATCAGCAGCATATTTTACATGAGTCGGGTTAATACATACTGATTTAAAGTGATATTCGCTCGCTTCATCAAGTATTTTATCAATTTGAGTTCTTGTAGACTCCGGCTTTAGTAGTGTATGATCTATATATTTTGCATAATTCATTCTAATTCCTCCTAAAATATTATATGTATGAAATTACTTTTATTCTTTAAAATTATAATATATTCAAATAAATTTAATAAAATCACAACATGGGCTTTATCTCTATATTACAAAAATTCGCAAAAATAATAAACAAATGTTATCTTTATTTTGATAAAAGAATTTAAAGGAGAAGAAGACTATGACAAAATCTACACCACACATTCAACCTAACGGAGCAAAAATTGCTAAAACTGTTTTAATGCCCGGAGATCCATTACGCGCAAAATATATCGCAGATAATTACTTAGAAAACGTTGAACAATTTAATGAAGTTAGAAATATGTTTGGCTACACAGGCACTTACAAAGGTAAAACAGTTTCTGTGATGGGATCTGGCATGGGCGTCCCAAGTATTGGTATTTATTCGTATGAACTCTATAATTTCTTCGATGTTGAAACGATTATCCGTATTGGATCATGTGGCGCATTACAAGAAAATGTAAACTTATATGACGTTATCATTGCTCAAGGGGCATCTACAAACTCTAGCTATGTTGAACAATATAATATTCCTGGCCACTTTGCACCTTTGGCTGATTTCGACTTAATTTTAAAAGCGAAACAAAAAGCAGATGAAATTGGCGCTAATACGCATGTTGGTAATATCCTTTCCTCAGATACATTTTACAATGCAGACTCAACATTTAATGAAAAATGGCAACGCATGGGTATCTTAGGCATCGAAATGGAATCTGCTGCACTTTACTTAAATGCTACTTACGCTAATAAAAAAGCTTTAGGTATCTTTACTGTAAGTGACCATATTTTACGTGATGAAGCAACAACAGCTGAAGAGCGCCAAAACTCATTTACACAAATGATGGAAATTGCGTTAGAAATCGCTGAGTAAATCATTGATATCCTATATGGATGACTTAAGTTTGGTTATTGTAATAACAAGTAATCAATCCATGACAAATACGCCACAATTAAGATGTAAATAAGCACAGACTGCGATTTAAATCTTAAAATGAGCTATTTCAAAATTGAGGAACCAAAAAGCCAAAGTCAAAGAAACTTGACTTTGGCTTTTTGCTTTAAAAATTAGGAACAACACTGAAGTCGTATCAAATATTTTAAAAAATGAGACGGAAGTCTTCGTCTCTTACCATCACTTTTCCTAAAAATTATAACTCCAAAATCAAAATTTGATACATCTCCCTATTATTGTAATCATCTATCGTTCATACCAAAGGTGAGGCCGAAACATTATATAATGTTTCGGCCTCACCTTTTTATCAATCATTTCACTGTAATTGTTTATTTTCCTAAATAAGATTTTAACATCCAGTTATGTTTATCAATATCTGTTTGCATACCGATGAACATATCTTCTGTTACATCATCTTCAGCATCAGAAGCAACTTCAATTGCATTTACTAATTGTTTTGAAATATTGTCAAAGTCATTAGATAATTCTTCAACCATTTGTTCAGCTGTGTAGTCTTTTCCAGCTTCTTCGATAATTGATAATTCTAAACTTTCTTTTAAAGTCGCTACTGGGTTACCATTAACCGCTAAAATACGTTCAGCTAAATCATCTATATATTGACTTGCTTCATCATACAATTCTTCAAATTTTGTGTGTAATGAGAAGAAATTTGGTCCTTTTACGTACCAATGAAAATTGTGTAATTTGGTAAATGCAACAGTCCAGTTTGCTACTTGTTGGTTTAATACTTTTACAACTTCTTCATTATTTTTTGACATATTAAAAATCTCTCCTTTTAAGTTATGGCTATAATTAAGCGATACTCAATTTCTTTATTATAATAATTATTATATTATAATAGTTATAATCTGTAAAGCTATTTTAGAACCTTCTTTATAATTATTATAATTTAATCTATCACTTAATTATCCACTACTATTATACCCATACACACAATATTTAATCCAATTCTTTTCTGTATGGCATCGCACTTTGAGCACCTAATCCTGTAACAGAAAAAGCAGCTGCTAAATTAGCGAAATTAACCGCTTCTTCTAATGGCTTATTTTCAATTAGTGCTACAGCTAATGCACCATTAAATGTATCACCAGCACCTGTAGTATCAAT
Organism: Staphylococcus sp. GDY8P131P; assembly: GCF_017891975.1. Classification (NCBI taxonomy): domain Bacteria; kingdom Bacillati; phylum Bacillota; class Bacilli; order Caryophanales; family Staphylococcaceae; genus Staphylococcus; species Staphylococcus sp. GDY8P131P. The sequence continues at coordinate 26,625 of NZ_JAESKF010000018.1, read as the reverse complement.
AACTTCTTTTTTGTAACCCTTAACTAGTTGTTGAGAATCACTATAAAACACAGCACCTGTAGCTCCTTTTGTTACAATAAGTTTTCTAGGATAAGCCATTAATGCCCGGTCAACCTCGTTTTTAAATAATAATTCACTTTCTGATTCATTCGGTGTCAGCCAGTTAACTTTTTCAATTACTTCTTGATCTAAACGACGATATGGCGCAGGGTTTAACATCACCCGCATATCGTGATTTACTGCAAAGTCTACTACTTCATTTATTGTTTCTTTTGGTATTTCATGTTGCATCAAAATGATATCGCCAGCTTCAAAATATTTAAGTTTTGGTATTACTTTTTCAGGCGTTACATAATCATTTGCTGCCGGCACTACAATAATACGGTTGTCATCATCAAATAATGTGATATGCGCAGTTCCAGATGCTTCACTTTCAATTTTATCCATATGATCAATATTCACATTATTTTTTTCAAGATTCGAAAGGATTTGTGTGCCGTTGTCATCATCACCTACTGCTCCAATCATATACACATTATTGCTTAAACGTGCAGCAGCGACTGCTTGGTTAGCGCCTTTCCCACCTGGTGTTGTAAAAAATGATTTACCCATTACTGTTTCTCCTGTATTAGGTAAAATATCCGTTTCTACTACTAAATCAATTGATGCGCTACCAATCACAATTATGTTCCCCATGTTCTTTTCCTCCATCTATTCAGTCAATAAAAAATGATTTTTCATAATCATTAGGCTTATGCCAATGTGTTTTCCACATTCTATTTCTATTATCTGCAAAAAGTTGATAACCAAAATCTCTTAAAAATTTAGGTGTTAAATATAATAGAACACCCAACCATTTATAACTTGTCAAAGATGAAATCAATGAAGCAATTGCATCTGATTTATATTTGAAATGATCTCCTTCTTGCAAAATAACACTATCGTGTTCTTTAGTTTCTGGATAATTATAAAACATACCTTGTGCTGTATCACCTTGTAGTTTGGCGAATTGGTAACGTCTAGACAAACCTTTTTGGATAAGCCAAATTGCATAATTGTAACAATACACACAGTTGCCATCATAATAAATTATTGGCATATATATCTCTCCTTTATTACTGTCTATCTTAATTCAAGATTCAACTTTATGCATTTACATTTCTATTATATCCTAAATTGATAAAAATAAATCATTAAATATATTATACCCATATCTCTTATATATTGTCAGCGGCTAATGAAGCTAAATGAAAAGGTCTAGGACACCCATTTTTTAAAACGCGTTTGTTAACTTAATAAGTAGAAAGTATCCGAGAGACCGCTTGACTTACTTCTCTCTATAACTAAAAATTAGCTACGAGAAAATCTATCATCATAGATTTCGTCATAGCTAATCTCAGCATATGTTATATTTTCAACATTTTTTATTAACAATCTGGGCGCGTTATGAATCTTGGTTTACTTTAACGATTCTTGTATATTTTAAAAACTGTTCTGTGTACTTTTGTTTTATTTCGTTTAAACTGTCGTATGTGATGCCAACAATATGCCAATTAGGATTAAAATGATAAAATGAGTCTCTTTTTCTAGACCATTTAATCATACTTCCATCTCGATTGTATCTTGGTAAGGTCATCTCATAACCTTCTAATACGTTAATAAACGTTTGAAAGATATCAGGGTCGATACGGTTAAAATTATCTATGACTAAGTAACTTTTATCATTCCTAGGCATGAGACTTGTAATAAAACCTTCTCTATAATATAATGCTCCCGCTTCGTTTGGTAAGTATTTGCCATAAAGCATGTCTTCTGTAAAATCAGGGTGTCCAGCTGTAATCACTGGGTTGGCATTTGTCTTTTGTAATAAGTTTTCTGCAGCTTTTAATCCTTCACCTTTATCAACAACTAAAAGTATGAATGGCTTGATATCATCTTCAGATTTATCAATAATGTAGTCACTTTTAACTGCTTCAAACTGTGATTTCATCCCATCATTTTCGCTCATTTCAAGTATAGCTTCAAACTGAGCACGAGACATACTAGCAATCGCTTGTTTGGCATTTTCTTGTAAATAATATAAATTCTTTAATTTAGGATGTTTATTTAATGTACTTAATGTTACAGGCTCGATTTCTTTTTCAAAATAAACTTCAATAGCAGTACTATTTGTACGCCCAGGGATTGGCGATTTTTCATGAATGTGTTGACTCACTTCTCCAATACCAATCACTGATTGATCTCTATGTTTATTATAAAAGACTAATAGGTCACCAATTTCTAGTTGGGTATAAAAATGATAACCGTTTCGTTTGATTCCGTTATATGTGTGTGTGTAAATCGTATTGTATGAATTAGGCTCAAACTCATGTTCTTCTGACATAAAGAAGTACCTAGGAATTTTAGTTTCACCTTTTCCTAAACTCACAATTAATTCAAATTCATTTTGCGTGATTTGGTTAAATAATTTTTCTTTCATATTGCTTATTCGAAACTCTAACTGTTCACTTCTTTTTAAATAATCAGTAGTTAAAGGCTTCAACTGTTCCAATAATTCGAAATGAACGCGTATTTTATTTTGAGCGCCTGACTGTACACTAGTGATCTCCCCAAATCCAAGTAAGCCTGTATCCATTTGTACTTGGTAAAATATAACTTTATCTCCAACTTTAGCTTGTTTAAAAGACCGGAAACCCTGTGACGGATTAAATTGTGCACCTGATTCAAATAATGTCGTTTGACCAACTAAGGGTTCGTTATGATTCCAGCGATTATACCCGCAATTTAACCAAAAATAACTTGTTTCCTCTGCCATTTAGATACTCCTTATCTCATATAAAAATTCTATTTTCTCATTATATTCAAAAAAATGCTCTCAAACAATTATTATAATAAATGAACCAATTTCATTGATATTAAACTTGTTACAATTACAACTATCCATGTCACTAAACCTAATAAAATTGGTTTTGCGCCGGCTTTTCTAAATTGTCTAAAATTAACACTCAAACCTATGCCTGCCATTGCCATCGTAATTAAGAATAATGATAATTGCTGGAATATATTAATAACAGTAGGCGAAAAATTAAAAATTGTACTAATTATAGAAGCAGCAATAAACCAAACAATGAACCATGGAAATATCTTCGTAATTGATGTATCAGTTTGTTTTGATTTTTCTTTACGGATTGTTCTATATGTAAAAAATAATACTACTGGTACGATCATTAACGTACGTGTTAATTTTACGATTGCACCCGTTTCCAATGCCGTGCTTCCATAGTTTGATGTTGCAGCTATCACACTGGATGTATCATTTATGGCTGTGCCACCAAAATAGCCAAATGCAGTTTCTCCCATATTTAATAAATGACCGAGTGGTGGAAATACAAAAACTGCTATTAAATTAAATAAGAATATTGTTTAAATAGCAAATGCTACTTCATTTTCTTTAGCTTTAATGACTGGGCTTGTTGCTGCAATAGCAGAACCACCACAAATAGATGTGCCTACGCCAATGAGAATACTTAAATTTTCATTTATTTTAAATACTTTCATTAAAAGATACACTACAATAAATGCAGCTAATAAAGTAATAATAATAATTGGTAATGATTTCCAACCAATAGCGCCTATCGATTTAAAGCTTAATGTAAACCCAAGCACAATAATGCTATAATGCAATATTTTTTTACTGCTAAATTGGATTCCAGCCTGATACTTTTTAGGTATTTCAAAAATATTATTTAAAAGGATCCCGATGACAATAGCAAATATTGCACTTCCCACTACAGGAAACTTACTTCCCATAATTGTTGCAACGAGTGCAATTACAAAAGTCATGATTATACCTCTAGTTTTCGGCATTTAGGCCACCTCCAATTTAAGTTCTATTTTACCACAAATATTTTAACACTAAAGAAAAATCCTTACTATTTTAAAGTAGTTTTAGTAGATTTAATCCTCAAACACACATCTATATTCTTGTATTTTTAATATATACTTAATTCGTTTATCAAAGCTTGCCCATAAAAAAAGTACCTTTTACTAAAAGTAAAGATACTAAATTTATTAATTATTGTGCGAGCGTTAACGCACCCATAATCGGCATGAAATTGATTAAAACACCACCGAATTTTAATAATCCATTTATCTCTTTGTTAGGTATCGTTATTAATGCAGCAATGATACCGATGATACCAATCATAACTGGTAAAAATAATGAAGGAAAAATAGGTAATTTTAAAAATATACCTGCACCAGCTAACATACCGCATATTAATGATACATATAAATATTTATACATTTTGAAACACTCCGTTTTATTATCTATAAATAACTAATAATTAGTTCATAATCGCCTTCAAAAATAGTATCTAAATCATCTGAAGTTAAAATGAAATTCTGACCTTGTGTTACATTATAAACATCGCCATCAATGATTACTTGCCCTGCTCCTTTTAGGATTGATACTAATACAAATTCTCTAGGTTTCATATAATTTAATGTGCCTGAAATTTCCCACTTAACCATTGTAAAAAAATCATTCGATACCAGTTGGATACGCTTATGATTTTCAATAATTTCTGTATCAGTTGCTATATTAATATTTTCTTGAGTAACCTCTACCACCGCTTTAGCTTTCTCTTGATTTAAACTTCGCCTGTCATTTGTTTCTTTTTCTCTATCAAAATCGTAGACACGGTATGTAACATCTGAAGATTGCATCGTTTCATACACAAGTACGCCAGCGCCAATTGAATGAATCGTCCCTGCAGGTATAAAATAAAATTCACCTGGTTGCACTTTTACTCTATTAAATAACTGGTCATAATTTTCGTCATCTATTTGTGCCATAGCGTTTTTTTTAGAATCCGCATTCGTACCATATATTATTTCCGCTCCTTCTTCAGCATCTATAATATACCAACATTCTGATTTACCGTATTGACCGTTTTCATGTTCATAAGCATATGCATCGTCTGGATGAACGTGTATTGATAAAGCTTCTTTGGCATCTATAATTTTCGTCATCAGTGGAAATTCTTGGCTTGGAAAATCACCAAATAATTCTCTATGGTCATGCCAAACTTTGTCTAGTGTCTGTCCTTTATAAGGTCCATTCATTACTTCACATCTACCATTTGGGTGTGCTGAAATTCCCCAAGCTTCTCCAATATTATTAGTAGGCAAATCGTAACCTAGTTCTTTTAACTTAGTGCCGCCCCATATTTTTTCATGTAATACTGGCTTTAAAAATAACGGCATCCATCACACCTCCAAACTTTCTTATCATAAATTTTAATTTAAAATTTATTTTTGAAATAAATATATACCGTATCATTTACTATTAGAATTTAATCTTGATTCAAAGAACTATTGAAATTGTATCATATATGTTGACGCATTATAAACTGTCACTCCAACGTTTTGTTATATTCAAATCATTAATTATTATATCAATTCTTTAAATGGAGTGGTAGTTTAATTAATGCTGTTCAATTACATTCTCATAAATTTAACAATAAAATTATATAATTGTTATAAATTTTTTCGAATAAATACTTGCCATCTAATCATATTTGACATTATAATATGGTTAGAGTTAATCATTGACTCTGATTCTTTTACATATAAGGTAATGAATTATGATTATTTGGAAAAGTTGATTCCTTTTTCAAAATAAAAATTTGCAATAAAAGCCCAAACTTTTTTAGTTTGGGCTTTTTTATGTTTCTCAAATTTAAACAACTAGTGCAGTAAAATTCAAATTGATGGAAAGCGTTAAAATGCTCGACAACTACAAACGTTAGATGATCCCAGCCTACTTTTCTTTAAAGTTAGCTAATATCGTTTCTTTAACTTCGAATAAGTGTGACTGCATTGCTTTCACTGCTTGTTCATCGTCTCGGTCAGCAATTGCATTATAAATAACCACATGTTCTTCTAGTAATTTATTCATAGTCTTTTGTTTACTATAAATAAATATTTTCCTTGTTTCTTTCATAGAATCTTGCATTAGTTCTGAAATATTATTTAATAACTCTACTAACAAAGAATTATTGGCTGCTTTTGCAATCGCCAAATGAAACTCTAAATCAGCTCTTTCACCTGATGTTCCGTCAGTTATAGCTTCACCCATTTCATTTAAAGCAGTTTTTAATTCAACCAAGTCCTCTTCAGTATGGTGACAAGCAGCCATTTTAACTGTTGCACCTTCAACAATTTCTCTTAATTCTAATAATTCTTTTATTTGAACTAACGACGTAAATTTATCTCCTAATTCAAAAAACGTTGGTTCTACTTGTTTTACAAACGTACCATAACCTTGTTTAATTTCTAATACACCTATTGTTCTCAATGCATTCAGTGCTTCTCTCACCGATGCCACGCTTACACCATAATGTTGACTTAGTTTTTGTATAGATGGTATTTTATCGCCGACTTGATAGTCACCTGTTTTGATGCTCTCCAATAAATTATCTGCAACTTGCTCATAAATTTTACTGTTTGAAATCTTCATAGTTACCTCCAAACGATATCTATTATTATACCAAATTTTCTCAATAAAATTTATTAAAAGTTATAGATATTTTAAATAAAATAAAGACGAGACAGAAATCATTTGATTTTAAATGATTTCATTATCCCGCCCTGGAAAATATGATTCGAAATATAACCCTTGGCACAAAGTCTTTATATAAGAATTACTAACTCAAAAACAATGTATACAAGAGACAAGTCTTTTAAAAGTTTAATATAAATGTAGTTTCATTTCAGTTAACCAATATCAATACTATACTTAAGACTAAGACATTATATTTCCAATCTTATGGTTAAAAATAACTACTATTATTTATTTTTAAAATCAGTTAAGGCTTGTGGAATATCTTTTTCACCACTAACAATTTGGAATTCAGTATTTAAATAATCGTCAGTAGTCACAACTTCTTTCAACACTGAAGCAACATCTTCTCTTGGAATAGTGCCTCTGCCTTCAAAAAAGGCGCCTACTTCAATTTTATTTGTCCCGTCATCGTCTAGTAAGCCACCAGGATGAATAATTGTATATGGTATCGTTGCCTGTTTTAAATATTCATCTGCATAATGTTTTGCAATTGTATATGGCTTCAAATCGCCGCTTGAATCAAACGCTTCTCTTCTTGAATCATACGTTGACACCATAACAAATTGTTGCGCTTTATTCGCTTCGCTCGCTTTAATCGCTTTCACAGCACCATCTAAATCTACAATAATTGTTTTATCTGCACCTGTACTACCACCTGAACCTACAGAAAAAACTATTCGGTTGTAGCCTTTAAATTTTTCAGTCAGAGATTGGACATCATCTTTTTCAACATCTATTAACGTTGCGTTAATATTTTTTTCTTTTAATTGCTCTACTTGTGCTTCTTTTCTTACACCAGCTGTAAAATCTTCACCTTCAGCCTTTAATTGCTCTATTAAATAATGACCAACGCCACCATTTGCTCCAATAACTAAAATACTCATACTTTAAACCTCCTCTAAAAATTCGATTACTTAAAAGTCTACCACTTTTGTAGGTGTTTAAAACTAAAATGCATTATCTATTGACACTAGCAAAGAACCATATTAAGATATGAATATATATTAATATATTCATATAAAAGGGGTGCATTTCTTGGAATCATCTATCAATACAGAAACTTTAAATCACATGACTGATATATTTAAAGCCTTAAGTGAAACAAACCGTATACGCATCATGCATTTATTATCACAAAGTTCAAGTAGTGTCGGTCATATCGCACATACTTTGAACATGAGTCAGTCCAATGTCTCTCATCAATTACGTATATTAAAACAAGCCCACTTAGTAAAATCAAATCGGGATGGTCAATCGATGATATATGCAATTGATGATACACATGTAACCACCTTATTAAAACAAGCAATTCATCATGCTAACCACAAATTATAAGAAAGGTGATGTCATATATGTCTCAATCTGAACATAATCACTCACACAATCATACACATGGCCATGTACACACCAATAATAAAAAAATATTGCTCATCAGCTTTCTCATTATAGGCATTTTTATGATTGTCGAAATCATTGGCGGCTTTGTAGCTAATAGTTTAGCTTTATTATCTGATGGTTTACACATGTTTAGTGATACAATCTCATTAGGCGTAGCTTTACTTGCTTTTATCTATGCCGAGAAGCATGCTACCAAAAATAAAACGTTTGGGTATAAACGTTTTGAAATTTTAGCAGCCTTATTTAATGGCGTAACTTTATTTGTTATTGGTATCTTTATTATCTTTGAAGCGGTGGATCGTTTCTTTAACCCAATGACAGTCAAATCAGCCGACATGCTTATTATTAGTACTATTGGCTTAATTGTTAATATTGTTGTTGCTACTTTAATGTTTAAAGGAGGCGACACGCATCATAATATAAATATGCGCGGTGCTTTTCTCCATGTTATTGGCGATTTATTAGGCTCTGTCGGTGCGATTGCAGCAGCTATTCTTATTTGGTTCTTTAACTGGACGATTGCTGACCCTATTGCAAGTATTATTGTGTCTCTACTTATTATAAAAAGCAGTTGGGGTATAACGAAATCTTCTATCAATATTTTAATGGAAGGTACACCAAGCGATGTAAATATGAATGAAACCATTAATACTATTACAAACGAACCACAAATAGTAAATGTACATGATTGTCACATTTGGACCATATCAAATGAGATGAACGCGTTAAGTTGTCACGCTGTAGTGCCAAACGACATGACCATTGAAGAAGGAGAACAGCTTTTAAATCGGCTCGAACATCGATTAGAACATCTCAATATCCAACATATGACCATTCAATTTGAAACGCCGCATCATAAACATGATGATGATACATTATGTTCAGCAGTTTATGCAGGAAAATAATTATTGCTAAACGCTTAAATATCCACTTCATATTAAAAAAGTGACTAGATTTATATGCTTATATCAAGCTTTTTAAATCTAGTCACTTTTTTCTATTCAATGCAATACTATAAATATGATTATTATCTAATATGTTGTTAGTTATAAAAATTTATCAAATATGAGTTCTTTAGCTGGTACTTGTTTTTCTTTAAAACCTCTTAAAAATTCTTCGTTATCATAAGGTATTTTCACACGTTCAAAGGAAATTTCATTTTCATCAATAGTAACAATACCATATACAGCGTAAGCGCCATTATTTAAACCTACAGATCCAGGATTAAAATACACTTTTGATTTGTCATCAAACAAATGAACTGTATGATTATGACCAAAAACAATTAAATCTGCGTCTTTATCCTCGAAAAGTGATTTAATATTTTCTTCGGTCGGTTCTACAATAGGACTAAAAGGTTGTCCATCGATTGGTGTATCTAATTTGTCATTTGGAATTTCATAATGTATAAACATTACTTTTTTATTATTTAGCGTCTTTTCAATCACACGGGGCAATGCGTTTAATTTGTCATAATAATCTTCATCTAAATGGCTTTCAATCCATTGGTGATGTTCATAAAACTTATCTTTTAAGTCTTCAGGGTAAGGCGTATCATTTACAATTGACATAACCGCTTCATCATGATTGCCTGCAATGATTTCCATATCATCTCTTTCAAATATTTCATCAAGTACTTTATTCGTTTCATGACCGACACCGATATTATCGCCTAAATTATATATTTTTTTAATATCTTTTCTACTATCAATATCATCCAACACTGTGTCTAAAGCATCAAAATTGCCATGTACATCAGTAAGAATTGCAAATTTCATGATGATATCTCCTTTCAACATTTTCTCATTTGGATATTTTAACATTTTATAGCCATTTTGTTACCTATTAATTTTAAAATCTTCAATTTTTTGATATCGTATTCTTATCACTAAAAAGGAGTGCTTAAAATTTGTTTAAATTTCATAAACTAGCGTTACAAAATGCAAAACCGCAAAATGCTAAAATTTTACTTTTTACAATTGTAAGTTTTATCATATTGTTTGCTTTGACTGTGCTAACGTTTATACCAGTACAACCAGCAATCTATAAATTTCTAATGTCAATGGCTATGCAACAACCTATTGGAAGTGCAATATTCACATTAGTATTATCGTTATTGATTCCATTAGTTGTTTTTATATTTGTTGGTTATCAACTTATTGCTGGAACTATATACACTATAGACAATGCAATTAATAAAGACAAGGTTAAATTTAAAGATTTATTTTCAATTTTTAAAAAAGGCAAATATGCTAAATCATTAAAATTATCTTTAATCACATTGCTATTTATTATTATTATATTAATACTTAATATTTTAATCGGTAAACTACTACAGTTAGGCATTGTGCAATTATTTACAGCATTACAAGGGCCGTTAAGCAGTTCCGATCATGCGCTTGGATGGTCGTTAACATTCCAAATTATCGCTGCTACATTACAAATATTTATATTATCATTTGTATATTGGTTCTTTGCAATCTTAATTATTAATTACACTTTATCTTTTGTTAAAAATCCTAGCGTTGGTGCTTGGTCAACAGTTAAACGTGGCTTTAAAGCAATTAAAAATGGTAATAAAACATGGTTTAAATTCTATCTAGGTATTTTACTATTAAATTTAATTGTTATTATTTTAGCAAATCCAGTTAGTCAGTTAATTTCAATAAGTACTGGCAGCATCTCACAAACGGTAGCTATGACAATTATTTATATCGTATCTGTAATTGTAATTATTATAAGATTATTTGTATACTACACAAACTTATTAGCAATTATACAATACTATAATAAAAATGGTGAAAAGATAGATAAATCAGAAATAACTAAAGCTAAAACTTCAGAGCAATCTAATCAAACAGATAAAGTTACAAATAGTGTAAACAACACAACTGAAAAAACTAAGTCAAATATCGAGCGTACATCAGACAATATTCAAGATACAGCTAAAGAAAAATCTTCAGATGTAAAAGATCAAATTGATAAGAAAAATGACTAATTAAAATAAAGAAACGGGTCAGAAACCATTAAATAATTGGGATTTCTGACCCGTTTCTCGTTTTCGTATTATGTTGAACTATATAACACTTATATTCTATAAGAAATGTGTTTTTAAGTATAATGCTGCCCCGTTTTCTTCATTAGTAAGTGAAGTGACATCATCAGCTAAAACTTGTATTTCTGGTCTTGCATTCTTCATTGCAACAGTGTAATTACCAAATGCAAACATAGCTCTATCATTGTCACTATCGCCTATCACTAGTGTCTCTTCTTGTTTTATATCAAAATGGTCTATCATTTCTTTAATTCCAGTACCTTTATCAATACCAAAAGCCATCGTTTCTGCATTAAAGCGAGAAGAATTCGATACACTTATTTGAAGCGATGATTGATCTTCCATTAATTGATTACGAAATTGTGTAATCTTGTCATAATCTGGTGAGAATAAATAAATTTTTGAAAATGATGTATGAGGAATAGTAGACTCCCAATCAACTTTTTCTACTATAGAAGCTCTTCTTGAAGTCCATTCGCTATATCCCACGTTTCCTGGCGGTGTTGGTTGAGCAAATAAAGCTTCTGCCCACGCTTTGTCTTCATTAAGAATAATTCGGTCACGGCCAAATGAAAAAACTTCATAATAAATCTCTTGTTCTTTCGCCCTTTTCACAATTTCATTTACTGTTTCAAAAGATAAGCTATGCTTAAATATTATTTCATTTTGCACAACACCAAAAGTACCGTTAGAACTTATAATGCCATCTACTGCAAACCCTTTAGGTACAAGATAACCAATTTCATCATGTGCCCTACCAGTCGCTAAAAATACTTTATACCCACAATCTCTTAACGTTTGAATAATCTCTGCTGTTTCAGAATCTACACGATTATCTTTATGTAAAATTGTGCCATCCATATCTAAAAATATTGCTTTCACATTATCCATTTAAACAAGTCCTCCATCAAGTATTATCGTCTTAAATTATGGCATGTAATCTATTTTTCTGCAATCTTCTCTTCATTTAAAAATAATGCATAGCGTTCATCATGATACGTTATGTTAACATTTCTTTTAAAAAAAGAACTTAATGTATGACTATTGAGTATTTCAGTAATTGACCCTTGTTTAAAAGTTTTGCCATTTTTTAATAAAAATCCGTAATCTATATCTTTAGTAATTTCTTCTACAAAATGTGTAACATAAATAACAGCTAATTGAGGATTTTGTCTATATAATTGCGTCAATGCACTTAATAAATCTTCTCTAGCAATAAAATCTAAACCAGAAGCCGGCTCATCTAAAATTAATAACTTAGGGTCCCCCATCAATGCTCTTGCTATCAAAACTTTTTGACGTTCTCCAGTAGAAAGATATCCATAATATTGATTTTCAAAGTGAGACATCCCCATTTGTTTTAAATACTGCTTTGCCGTATTTTCATATTGCTGTGGCACCTCTTGGAATACACCAATAGATTTAAATATACCACTGATTACAACATCTAAGACAATTTCTCCATCTTGAAAGCGATCCATTAAACTATTGGATACGAATCCAATTTGGTTACGCACATTATCTGCAGAATATCCTTTTTTACCTGGTTTCATACCGAATAATGTCATCTCTCCAGAGGTATTAGGCTCATATGCATTTAAAATATTTAATAGTGTTGTCTTGCCTGCGCCATTTAACCCATAAAGCATCCATTTTTCTCCTTCATTTATTTGCCAACTAACGTCTTTGATAATTTCATTTCCCTGTTTTCTTCTTGCAATATGTTTCAAATCAATAAGCATAAATAAATTCCCCTTTTAAAACTTTAAATTATTATTCGTTCACTCTAAATAGCTTTGTTAGTGTTTTTCCTTTGGTTAATTCATCGATTATTGTATTTAAACGCCTGATTGCTTTCATTATCGAATTTTCCATAAGTTCAACACTTATCCTACAAACGACGCCACGCATTTTAGTTCTGTCAGAGTTTAACTAAAGTGCTCGTTTAATAAATATTTCATATGTCATACCATCTTCAATTAGAGCATTTAATTGCGCTTGGTGTAACCAGTCATCCAATGTATAATTTCATTTACTCCATCTTGCGTTCTACCTTTTTTCTTAGCTTTTCTAACTAAATGAGGATAAACTTTTCCAAATTTCATATTATAAATATTAGGTTTAGTCATTAAATGCGCTTTTCTTTAATTGCTCATAGTAAACTATATTTTAACATAAATAAACAAGGTTATTTTCATAAAATTCTGTTAATAATAATAAAATTTTATGTATTAAAAAAGCAGGAATAAAATCATCATTCGATTTTATTCCTGTCTTATATTATACTCCATAATTTATTCAGAAGTTATCTTTTCATAATAAATTGCCAATAGTTGAACTTCTTAGATTTCATCTCTATTAGCAAACTAGTAAAAGATTCAGCATTTATTCAACTGTGACAGATTTAGCTAAATTACGTGGTTTATCCACATCTAAATCTCTGTGTAAAGCTGCATAATAAGAAATTAACTGCATTGCAACAACAGCTACTAACGGTGTTAATAGTTCATGTACATGAGGGATGACATAAGTATCTCCATCTTTATTCAATCCATCCATTGAAATAATACATGGATTTGCGCCTCGCGCTGCAACTTCTTTTACATTACCACGAATAGAAGGATTAACATTTTCTTGTGTTGCTAAGGCGATCACTGGCGTGCCTTCTTCGATTAATGCTATTGTACCGTGTTTTAACTCTCCGCCTGCAAACCCTTCTGCTTGAATGTAAGAAATTTCTTTTAATTTTAATGCGCCTTCTAAACTAACATTATAATCTATTGTACGACCAATAAAGAATGCGTTTCTAGTTGTTTCTAAGAAATCTGTCGCAATTTGTTCCATAACATCTGCATCATCTACGATTGTTTCAATCGCCGTAGTCACTTTTGCAAGTTCACGTAATAGCGCTACGTCAGCTTCTCTACCATGTTCTTTAGCTACAATTTGTGACAAGATTGAAAGCACTGCAATTTGTGCTGTATAAGCTTTTGTAGATGCAACAGCAATTTCAGGTCCTGCATGTAACAGTAACGTATGATCCGCTTCACGTGATAATGTAGAACCTGGAACATTTGTAATTGTTAATGATTTATGACCTAGTTTTTTAGTTTCTACTAAAACAGCACGGCTATCAGCTGTTTCACCTGATTGTGAAATATAAATAAATAATGGTTTTTCTGAAAGTAGCGGCATATTATATATAAACTCTGAAGCTACATGTACTTCTGTGGGTACGCCAGCCCATTTTTCTAAATATTCTTTACCGACCAATCCTGCATGATAACTTGTGCCAGCAGCAATAATATAAATTCTATCTGCATTAGCCACATCTCTTGTAATATCTGCATCCATTTTCAGATTACCTTCATCATCTTGATATTCTTGAATAATACGGCGCATTACTGCTGGTTGCTCATGAATTTCTTTTAACATGTAATGATCATAGACACCTTTTTCAGCATCTGCAGCATCAATTTGTGCAGTATATGCTTCTCTATTTTGAATGTTACCCTCTTGGTCTTTAATAACCACTTCGTCTCGTTTTACAATAACAATTTCATGATCATGAATTTCTTTATATTGATTTGTGACTTGTAACATTGCAAGCGCATCTGAAGCAATAACATTAAAACCATCACCTACACCAATTAATAGTGGTGATTTGTTTTTAGCCACATACATAGTATCTCTATCTTGACTATCAATTAAGCCTAATGCGTAAGAGCCCTCTAATAAAGATACGACTTTGGTAAATGCAGCTTCTGTAGAAAGACCTTTATCTGAGAAGTATTCAACTAATTGAACGATAATTTCTGTATCCGTTTCAGATAAGAATGTAACATTTGATAAGTACGCATCACTTAATTCTTCGTAATTTTCAATCACACCATTATGCACTAAAGTAAATCGGTTGGTCGCAGATTGGTGAGGGTGTGAATTTTCATAATTGGGTACACCATGTGTTGCCCAACGTGTATGACCAATACCTACGTTGCCATCAATATCTTCACTGTCTGCAACTTTTCTAAGTTCTGCAATGCGCCCTTTTGATTTAAATACATTTGTACCTTCATCATTAACAACGGCGATACCTGCAGAGTCATAACCTCTATATTCTAACTTTTCTAAACCTTTCAACAATAATTCTTTGGCATTATCATGCCCTATATATCCAACAATTCCACACATATACATATTCCTCCAATGTAATGGTGACGGGTATTGAACGTTCGGCGTATAGGAACCTGTTCAATATAAAATAGGCCAATTCAAATAAATTCCTTTTATTTGTTCAATAACAAGGAATAACAAAATAGGCACAGAAATCCCATCCACCTTATAATTTTAATTTTTATTAAATTTGGCTATCTTATTAACTTTGTGCACTAGGTCGCCCTAATGTTTTCCTTAATAAGTTTACGAATGAGCCACATCCGGGATAGCATCCGCCGATGGTTCGATAACTATCCTCCTCGTCTACAAGCTTCAATCTCACGTCTATTAAGATTTCTGTTTTAAACCTTAAATATTCAACATTTAACCGCTTCACTTGCACAGGCGCTTTGATTAAGTTACTCGAAACTATCCTCCTTTCTTCAATATTATTAATTGTACAATGTATTTAAGCCTAAATGCAAATTTTTTATAAATATACAAGTTAAATTCTATTTTTTAATGATTAACGAACGTCTTTAAAATCCAAAACCTTCCATATATTTGCACCATTTAATAGTCATAAACTTGTCAAACACACTGTGCCAAATTTGAAATTACTATTTGTTGTTTATTTATGAAAATAGACCTACAATGTACTTACAAATAAAGAGAAAAAGAGGTGCAAATTATGTCACAAACAGATACTCAAGACAAAAAGGGTATAGGCCGTAAAGTTCAAGCTTTTGGTTCATTTTTAAGTAGTATGATTATGCCAAATATTGGTGCATTTATCGCATGGGGCTTTATCGCTGCAATCTTTATTGATGGCGGTTGGTGGCCAAATAAAGATTTAAGTGAATTAGCTGGCCCGATGATCACTTATTTAATACCTCTATTAATTGCCTATAGTGGTGGGCGTTTAATTCACGAAATGCGTGGCGGTATTATCGCAGCTGTAGCAACAATGGGTGTGATTGTAGCATTACCTGATACGCCGATGTTACTTGGCGCAATGATTATGGGCCCACTCGTTGGTTGGTTAATGAAGAAAACAGATGAATTTATTCAACCAAGAACCCCACAAGGTTTTGAAATGTTATTCAATAACTTTTCAGCTGGTATTTTAGGCTTCATTATGACAATCGTTGGTTTTAAAGTACTAGCACCAATCATGGAATTTATCATGCACATTTTATCAGTAGCTGTTGAAGCGTTGGTACATGCGCATCTACTTCCATTAGTAAGTATTATCGTAGAACCTGCAAAAATCGTTTTCTTAAATAATGCAATTAACCATGGTGTATTCACACCACTTGGTGCAGACCAAGCAGCTTCTGCAGGCCAATCTATTTTATATACAATTGAATCAAATCCTGGCCCTGGTTTAGGTGTATTAGTTGCTTATATGATATTTGGTAAAGGAACAGCTAAAGCAACTTCATATGGCGCAGGTATTATTCATTTCTTAGGTGGTATTCATGAAATTTACTTCCCTTATGTATTAATGAGACCATTGTTATTTATCGCTGTAATCTTAGGTGGTATGACTGGTGTAGCAACTTATTCATTAGTAGACTTTGGGTTCAAGAGTCCAGCATCTCCAGGCTCATTTATAGTTTACATGCTCAATGCCCCTAAAGGTGAATTCTTACACATGATTATTGGTGTAGCGCTTGCTGCGATTGTTTCATTTATAGTTTCATCTATCATATTGAAATTCACAAAAGAAACTGAAGATATAGAAACAGCAACAGAGAAAATGGAAGCATCAAAAGGTAAAAAATCAAGTGTATCTTCTAAGTTAACAGGGAATAATGAAGAAAGCACAACTGCCACTACAAGCACTACAGAAAATGACGAAGCCCAATCAGAAGATGATTTACTAGATAATTATGATACTGAAAATGTAGATGCACATGATTATAGTAAAGTAAACCACGTTATCTTTGCTTGTGATGCAGGTATGGGATCTAGTGCGATGGGTGCAAGTATGTTACGTAATAAATTTAAAAAAGCTGGTGTACAAGATGTAGATGTTACTAACACTGCTATTAATCAATTACCTAGCGACGCCCAACTTGTCATTACTCAGAAAAAATTAACTGACAGAGCGATTAAACAAGTTCCAAGCGCAATTCATATTTCAGTTGAAAATTTCTTAAATTCACCGAGATATGATGAATTATTAGAAAACCTAAAAAAAGAAGATAACTAATTACTCACTATAAGAAATTGTACTGGAGGGTATGGCTATGTTTTTGAGTACGCGTGAAAAAGAAATTATCGAAATGTTAATTAAGTATCACGGTCAATATGTCACGATTTATGACATTGCTCAACATTTAGCTGTATCCTCTCGTACTATTCATAGAGAATTAAAATCTATAGAATTATTTTTGGAACACTTCAACATTACTTTAGAGCGTGTCACTAAAAAAGGATTACAATTATCGAGTAATCAACAAGCTATTCGAGCATTAAAAAAAGAATTACTTCAACAAAATACGATCGACCTATCACAAGAAGAACAAAAAGTAATTATTTTGTACGCACTCATTCAGGCCAAAGAACCAATCAAGCAATATGGCTTGGCTCAAGAAATTGGTGTTTCCACTCAAACTTTAGCTAAATTACTAGACGAATTAGATACAGAACTAGCACAATATCAATTATCACTACAGAAAAAACGTGGTGAAGGGATTCACCTATATGGCGCTGAATCTAAAAAAAGAGAACTGTTAAGTCAATTAATGGTCAATAACTTAAATAGTACGAGTGTCTACTCGGTAATTGAAAATCACTTCGTGTATCAATCGATTAATCAATCACAATTACCAATGGTTGATATCGATAAAATTTTCCAAGTAGAACGAATTCTAATGGACCATTTAGGCCAACTACCCTATTCTTTAACAGAATCTAGTTATTTAACACTGACTGTACACATCGTACTTAGTATTGATCGAATGCTTAAGGGAGAATATGTAGCTTTAAATGAAGATATCTATAACAGCGTCAAAGATACCTTTGAGCATCAAATTGCATCAGCTTTAGCATTACACCTGGAACACATATACGGTGTTGCGTTCAATCAGGCAGAAATAACTTTTATCACAATTCATTTACGTGGCGCTAAACGTAAAGAATCTACTGAAGTATTTAAAAACCAAAAAGACCAAGATCTAATTGAACAACTCATTCAACATGTATCAAACGTATCTCAGCAAACATTTAAAGATTGGAAAACATTAAGTGAAGGTTTGAAATTGCATATCATACCTGCAATCAACCGTCTAAATGCCAACATTGAAACATACAATCCTTTAACAGATATGATTAAACACAAATACCCAAGACTATTTGAAAGTGTTCATCAAGGCTTACTTAAAACTTGGCCAAACTTTAAATTTCCAGATAGTGAAATTGCATTTATCGTCTTGCATTTTGGTGGTGCAATTCAAAAGCAAGCAACACCATTTTATAAGGTGCTTGTCGTTTGCAGTAGCGGTATCGGTACAAGTCGTTTACTCGCTACACGATTACAACAGACTTTTAGTGAAATTCAACAAACAGTCCAAGCATCTGTTGGTGAGCTGAATTCAATCGATTTTGACCAATATGACGCTATTATTTCAACAGTTAATTTAGATACTAAATCACCCTATTTAACAGTTAATCCATTATTACCAGACGCAGATATAAATCATGTAGCTGCTTTTCTAAATACGCAACAATATAATAAATCTCAAATGCAAATGGTTGACGACACAAATACAACTATTTCAAATCCTGAGTATCAATTGAATTATATTCGTAAAGGTTTAGAAGTAATAGATTCTGTTTATATAGATTATACAAATATTACAAATTGGATTACTTATTTAACAAACCAATTATTAAAACATCAAATTATTGATGATGAACAGTCATTCGCTGATCTTATTAAGCAACGAATGGAGGTACAGAGTTTTGTTTTAGATCCCTATCCCATAGCAATGCCACATATTAAAAGTGATTTAATACAAAAACCATTTATTTTAATTACCATCTTAGAGAAACCTCTGTCGCTTAATAATAATCAAAATGATAGTATTTCTGTAACATATTTATTAAATATGTTTATCCCCCCAGATGATACCATGGCACAACTTGTCAGTGATTTATCTGGTAAAATGGCAGAATATCTTGATGATATTGATCATTTTATGGAAAAGCCTGAACAATTATTAGTGTTTTTAAAACAAAGTTATTTGAAACAACTACAAAATCAATTAAACATGGAGTGAATAATATGAGCGAATTATTTAGCAATGACAATATTTTTATTAACCAAACGGTAGAAGATCAAAATGAAGCAATTGAAAAAGCAGGGCAAGCATTAGTTTCAACTGGTGCTGTCACAGAAGATTATATTCAAGCAATGAAAGATCGCGAACAAGTTGTTACTACTTTTATGGGTAATGGCTTAGCAATCCCACATGGTACAGATGAAGCAAAAACAAGTGTACTAAAATCTGGTTTAACTTTAATCCAAATTCCTGAGGGTGTAGATTGGGATGGAGAAGAAGTTAAAGTCGTTGTTGGTATTGCAGGTAAAGATGGGGAACACTTAGACTTATTATCTAAAATTGCGATTACATTTAGCGAAGAAGAAAACGTAGAACGTATCATTAACGCGTCTTCAGCAGAGGAGATCAAACAAGTATTTGAGGAGGCTGACGCATAATGAAAGCATTACATTTTGGTGCTGGTAACATTGGCCGAGGCTTTATAGGTTATATTTTAGCTGATAATGATATTAAAGTTACATTTGCAGATGTTAATGCTGAAATTATCGATGCTTTAGATGCTAAACATGAATATGACGTTATCCTAGCAGATCAAGCACATACAACGACTCGCGTGCATAATGTGGACGCCATCAATTCAGGACAACCTTCTGAAAGTTTAAAACAAGCAGTATTAGAAGCGGATTTAATTACTACTGCAGTAGGCGTCAATGTTTTACCTATTATTGCCAAAACATTTGCGCCCTATTTAAAAGAAAAAGAAACCCCAGTAAACATTGTTGCTTGTGAAAATGCAATTATGGCAACGAATACTTTAAAAGATGCGATATTAGATATCACTGGCCCTTTAGGTGATCACATCCATTTTGCAAACTCAGCAGTTGATAGAATTGTTCCTCTACAAACCAATGAGCACATTTTAGATGTGGTAGTTGAACCTTTCTACGAATGGGTCGTAGAAAAAGATGCATGGTTTGGTCCCGAATTAAATCATATAAAATATGTTGAGAACTTAACGCCATACATTGAAAGAAAGTTATTAACAGTAAACACAGGGCATGCTTTCTTAGCTTACGCTGGTAGATTTTTTGGCCAACCAACCATTTTAGATGCAGTGAAAGATGCTCATATTAAACATGATTTAGAACGCGTACTTGAAGAAACAAGCCAATATATTACAAATCAATTTGATTTTACAGTGGCAGAACAAGCACAATATGTTGAGAAAATCATCGAGCGTTTCAAAAACCCTAATCTTTCAGATGAAGTAACACGTGTAGGACGTGGAACAATCCGTAAAATTGGACCACAAGATAGAATTGTTAAACCATTAAATTACTTATATCAGAATAATTTAGAACATGACGCTTTAGTTAAAGCTGCTGCGTTACTTCTAAAATACGATGATACAAATGACCAAGAAACAGTAGAAAAAAATGACTATGTTAAAGAACATGGCATCGAAGCATTCTTAAAAGATTATGCTAAAATTGATGACCAATTAGTTGCTGAAATCGTTAAAGCTTACAATGTACTGTAATAATATAATAATACAACGTAAGTATCGAGATGGACCTAAACACCCTATTTAAAGTAAGAGGGTAAAACATAAATATCTAGTCTCAAAATAAGAGAGCTAATCCGTAATGGATTTAGCTCTTTTTTAATTTTAAAATCATAACTGAAATTAAACAAGATAGCGATACAAATTGTGCAGGAGTTATTAAAAAAAATATATTTGTCTAATCTAATCATATAGCTTAATAGATGAAACACAAGATGTCGTTGTTCCTAAAATTAAAGTTACTATCCAAATACTATTTGTATAGCTTATAAATCATTTTCAATAGTAAAAAACTGCCAACACAGTTACTCATACAAAAATTTGTAACTGCGTTGACAGCATCATGTTATTTAATAATTATCTTATTCATTTAAACCCATTTTTTCTTTTACTACATCAGCAATCGTTTGCGCATAACGTTGTGCGTCTTCGTCAGTTGCTGCTTCAACCATGACTCTTACTAATGGCTCTGTTCCTGAAGGTCTAACTAATATACGCCCTTCTCCATTCATGTCTACTTCAACTCTTGTCATGACTTCTTGGACATCTATATTTTCTTCTACGCGGTATTTGTCTGTAACACGAACGTTAACCAAGGATTGTGGATATTTTTTCATTTGTTTTGCAAGTTGACTTAGACGCTTACCAGTCATTTTAATAATACTTGCTAACTGAACGCCTGTTAATAAACCATCACCAGTCGTATTGTAGTCCATTAATACAATATGGCCAGATTGTTCTCCACCTAAGTTATAATCTCCCCTACGCATTTCTTCAACAACGTATCGGTCTCCAACTTTTGTTTTATTAGATTGAATACCTTCATTTTCGAGAGCCTTATAGAAACCTAAATTACTCATAACTGTTGATACAATCATATTATTGTTTAATTCTTGGTTTTTACTCATCGCTTGGCCAATAATAAACATGATTTGGTCGCCATCAACAACATCACCGTTTTCATCAATAGCAATCAATCTGTCACCATCACCATCAAACGCTAAACCAAAATCACATTCTTCTTCAACGACTTTTTGTGCTAATGTTTCTGGGTGCGTGGAACCAACATCGTCATTTATGTTATATCCATTGGGGTTACAACCTACAGTTACAGTATCAGCCTCTAAATCCCCAAATAAAAATGGTGCTAATGATGACGTAGAACCATGTGCGCCATCTAGAGCGATTTTCATACCATCTAAGTTAACATCAATAGTTGATTTTAAATAACTTATATACTTCTGTGCGCCTTCGAAGTAATCAGAATAATGTACAATGTCTTCGCCTACAGGGCGAGGTAAATCTGGATTTTCTTGATCTAATAATTGTTCAATTTCTTCTTCTTGATCATCAGATAACTTAAAACCATCTGACCCAAAAAACTTGATACCATTATCTGGTACAGGGTTATGAGAAGCAGATATCATGACACCTAATTCAGCTTCCATTTCTCTAGTTAAATATGCTACACCTGGTGTTGATATGACGCCTAAACGCATGACTTCCGCACCAATAGAAATCAGCCCAGCAATCAATGCAGATTCAAGCATTTCACCAGAAACACGAGTATCCCTACCAACTAGTACTTTGGGATGTTTTTCACCTTCATTATGTGCTAGCACGTATCCACCGAAACGTCCTAATTTAAAGGCAAGTTCGGGCGTTAATTCTTTATTTGCAACGCCCCTTACGCCATCTGTACCAAAATATTTTGCCATGATTTATATCTCCTTTATTAAAAAATCTATTTAATAGTAATTTTTGCTGTCGTTTCTTTCGGATTCACCTTTGAAACATCTTCTGGTAAGTTAAAATTAACATTCCTGTCTGTTGACTCTGTAACGCCATCTAAATCCACTTCAGCAGTTATTTCATCAATGCCTTGAATGTCATTTCTATTACCAAATATTTCAACTTCATCATCATCTAATTTAATATCATCTAAATCTTTACCATTAGGTAAAGCACCTACAGCTTTCGTTTTAACTTTAACATTTTTGCTATAGTCTTCTACTTTGACACTTAAATTAACTTCATTTGGTTGTATCAACACGTTAATCTTATTAAGTTTTCTGTCAAAAGCTGTGATACGTGCAATATCTGTAGTATCTTGAGTGATTTTATCTTTATCTTTAAACGTAGCTTTTAAATATGCAATTTTATCAATTTGCTTACGACCACCAGTCACTTTAACTGTTTCAGGTGACACACTTTGATCACTTACTTTATAGTTAGGATCTAAATCATTGCTGCTAACATCAGGTTCTACTTTGAGCTTTTTAGTCACTTTTTCTTCAAGACTTACTGCTGCTTCTTTCGGCTTAACAGTATAATCAATATCTTCATTTAAACCATTTACTTGAAATTGTGTAGTATGTTTTCCAGCTTTTTTATTACCTAAATCGAGCACAGCTTTAACATTATCACTATTTTCAGCTTTTAGAACTTGAGACTGTGGCCCAGATATTTCTACATCCACTTTGCTAGGTACATCGCTAGCATATAATGATTTGCTATCATACTTAACTTGAACTGGGACATCTTGCAATGTTTCAGTCGACTTTTGTCCTAATTGATCTGCGTTGAAGATATTACCAAACATATTGTTTACTGATAAGAAAAACACAAGTGCTAATACAAAAGCAATTAGTCTTAATCCCCATTTACTTTCTAACATTTTAATTCACACCTTTCTTTTGAAAGTGTGTGCCAAACCAATGTTCAGCTAATAATTCTTCAAATGCTTCATTAGAAATGTCTTTTCTTAATTTTCCATCAAATGTGACAGAAATAGATCCTGTTTCTTCAGAAACTACCACTGTAAATGCGTCTGAAACTTCAGAAATACCTACTGCAGCCCTATGTCTAGTACCTAAACTTTTAGCGATTTTAGCACTATCAGATAATGGTAAATAACTTGCAGCACTTGCGATTTTATTTTCTTGGACAATCATCGCACCGTCATGTAAAGGCGTATTAGGTATAAACACATTGGTTAATAATTCTTGAGAAATGTCAGAATTCATAGGGATCCCTGTTTCTATATAATCTTGTAATCCTGTTTCTTTTTCAAAGACTATTAACGCGCCTATACGGCGTTTAGCCATATACTGTACTGCTTTTGAAACTGACGAAATAAGTTTATCTTCATCACTATTTAAACTCGTTGAATAACGTTTAAATAAACTGCCTCTGCCAAGCTGTTCCAAAGCACGTCTGATTTCAGGTTGGAATATAACGATTAAAGCTAATACACCCCATTGTATCACTAAATCAAACAAACGAGATGTAGCTGTTAAATTTAACATTTTACTCACTTGTTGGCCGATTACAATTACGACAATACCTTTAAGTAATTGAATCGCTTTTGTACCTTTAAAAACTGTGATGAGAAGATAAAGTACATACCATACTATGAGTAAGTCGAGTACGCCTGCAATTATTTTGACCGTACTCCAATCATCAAAAAAGTTGGATAAATCCATAACATCTCCTCCGGTTATCTGTTCCCATGTTATATATTATACCAATCATAACGTCAACTGTCATATTAAGTATAAAATTTTGAAATAAAAATTAATGTTTTATTAAAAGCAAAAAGCGAGACAGAAATCATATTTAAAATGACTTTGCTGTCCCGCCGCGTAAGAGCGCTTAGAAAAAGTAGTATTTTACGTTTTTAGAAGATATGATCTCTATCTTGAACTTAGTTGTAGTTTCTACAATAATGTTTCACCAAAGAAACTACCTACTAAGCATACAGCTTGCTTCGCCGTATCATTATTATGATCAATAAGTGGATTAACCTCTACTAAATCCATAGAAGTAATACATTTAGAATTATGTAATAATTCTAATGCAAAATGACTCTCTCTGTACGTTAACCCACCAAGCACTCTAGTACCAGTACCTGGCGTTTCCACAGGATCTAGCGCATCTACGTCAAGTGACAAATGGATGCCATCTGTTTTAGTTTGTAAATACTCAATCGTGTCTTCAATCACTTGTTTAATACCAAAACGATCAACTTCAGCCATTGTATATGTTTTAATATCATGTTCTTTTATGTAACGTCTTTCTCCTTCGTCTAAATCTCTCATGCCGATAAGCACAATGTTTTCAGGTTTAATTTTTGGTGAATAATTTGAGATATTAACCAAACGCTCATCACCTTCGCCTGCAAGTACACGTAATGGCATACCGTGAATATTTCCTGACGGCGACTCTTCAGGGATGTTTAGGTCACCATGTGCGTCATACCATATAATACCTAGGTTTTCGTAGTGCTTACTAACGCCTGATATAGAACCAATAGCGATTGAGTGATCTCCGCCTAAAATAAGTGGAAAATGATTATTTTCAATACTGTTAGAAACTGCATCACTCAACGTGTTTGATGTTTCTATAATTTCTTCTAAATTACGTAATCCTTTTTGCTCTGAATTAAATTTTTCCAAATCGATTTTAGGTACCGTAATATTACCAGAATCTTTCACATTTAGCCCTATTGCTTTAATACGTTCCTCAATACCTGCATATCGAATTACATCTGGACCAAGGTTAACTCCTAATTTTCTTTGACCATATGTGGATGGCGCCCCAATAATTTCTACTGTTTTATTCATTTTTAAAACCCCTTTGTTGTCATATGTTTCTAGAATAATCTAAAGAATTCAACATTTCAAGGATTGCTAAAACAGCATTTTTTCTTCGATTGGCCATTCTTACATATAAAATCAATAAAGTGGTTTATCATTCAACATAAACCCTTTTACTATCGATTTCATTATTTTATTAGTCAATAAAATGTATAAATAAATATGCAAATTTTATTTGTATGCTTTACGCTATTTCTAACTAACACTGAGAATATAGCATTCACTTTCTCTTTGATGATATGTTTATATATTAAAAAATAGTTAAAAAGAAATCATATTTTTCTAAAATGAGTTCGTTGTTATAATATATAACAAAAAAGCACTTCTCTTTTGAGAAGTGCTTCATAGTGAGCCATAGTGGGCTCGAACCACTGACCCTCTGATTAAAAGTCAGATGCTCTACCAACTGAGCTAATGGCTCTAATGGCTGGGCTAGCTGGATTCGAACCAGCGCGTGACGGAGTCAAAGTCCGTTGCCTTACCGCTTGGCTATAGCCCATAAATGGTGGAGGGGGGCAGATTCGAACTGCCGAACCCGAAGGAGCGGATTTACAGTCCGCCGCGTTTAGCCACTTCGCTACCCCTCCGTACTATTAAATTAACGATGGTGGAGGATGACGGGTTCGAACCGCCGACCCTCTGCTTGTAAGGCAGATGCTCTCCCAGCTGAGCTAATCCTCCAATATGTAATAAATGACCCCGACGGGACTCGAACCCGTGTTACCGCCGTGAAAGGGCGGTGTCTTAACCGCTTGACCACGGGGCCATATGGCTCCACAGGTAGGACTCGAACCTACGACCGATCGGTTAACAGCCGATAGCTCTACCACTGAGCTACTGTGGAATAATGATATATTGCCTGGCAACGTCCTACT
>NZ_JAESKF010000017.1:0-126217 GCF_017891975.1 Staphylococcus sp. GDY8P131P | reverse complement strand
CGTTATTATGGAACTACATGATTAATGTATTTATTCTTCAAGAAAATACATCAATTTTGATAAGTAGAAATGGTAAAAACATTGTATAGCATTTTACACATGAGTCTGGACTTGACTAATAAATATTTACTACTTTATAATGTCTACATGATTGTTAAATAATATGATGGTAATTTATTTTATCTTATCTGTTTTCTCGTGCTATAATAAACAACGATAGGAGTGAAACACTTGAGCATATTTAAAGAAAACATGATTACAGTTATTGCAATTGTTATAGCAATCATCGTTGGATTGATATTACAATACCAATATCAATTTCCTCCCCTTGTGTCAGCCGCTGTAGCTATATTTCTAGGCATTTTCATTGGATTTATTGTCTTTGTCATTCAAGTTATTGTAACTAAAATTAAGAAAAAATAGTATTTCCTGCCGCACAATTGAGTCGGCAGTTTTTTTGGCATCTAGTTAACATAATATTATTATAGTTTTGTAAACATACTTTGTCTATGATTGTTTATTATACTTCAGCATTTTTTCTACTTCCAATTTTCCTTTCATTAAATAGCCTACTTTAATATAGTAGTATTTTAATTGCTTCCATTAAACTTTTATCAAAAAAGTAAATATACACATTACTTGTAATATTTTGTTATAGTGTAACTGAATCGTAATGTGATTCAAAATTTCTATTTGGAGTGATATAGTATGAATAAAATTTCAAAGATTTTTGTAGCAGGTACGGTTACGCTTGGAACTGCATTAGGTATAAATATTTCTAATGAAGAAGAATCACATAACGAAGCGCAAGCAATAACGACGCAACCTTGGTATACTTATAGTGGATATACTTCAGAGGGTGGTGATTTTGTATTAGATCAATCTTTTTTTAATGGGTTAAAAGCTGGAAATATGACATTTAATGAAATTAAAGTCAACAGCAAGTACCATTCTGGATCTAGCAGTAAGGTGATTTACGATCAAACTTTTCAGCAAACAAATGGTAAAACCGCAAATAGTGTAACATTTAGTATACAAAATAAATCAGTAAGTTTAAAAGATATACGTGTGCAGTATGGTGAAAATTATAAGTACCAACAGCCAATAAATGGAGATAAAGAAACTAGTAGTGACGGACTTTATGGATACCAAGTTGGCGACGGTAATATTGTTTTCCATGTCAGTGATGGTTATGTAACAAGTGCTGTGGTTTCTTAATAGTTCACTTTATAAATCAACGCTAATGACACTTCACAAACAAATATTTTACATTGTTACTCACTATATAATGCAATTAACAAACATATCTGTACGCCACGCACCGCCCCTCGCTATCGTTAATTAGTGAGGGCTTTCATTTGTAGTTTAGCCGCCTATTTGCTCATCTCATCTTCAGGTTTGCAAAGGTAATATACATATGATGTGACAACCCAATTACGTGCTGCTGTGATCATGATATGAATTAGAATAACTGTCGCTTTTTAACCCTCTTTTTGATATACCAACTGATGTTTGCAGTGATCAAAAACGATTATGTTAATCCTTTAGAAACATGTCCGCTTCCGATAAATTTCAATATATTAAACAGAATTTAAAATCTTTAATTTTAATATAATTAAGTATGTCCTAACAGCTATTACACCATTCTCGTCGTTAATTGAGCGTTTATAAAGTTATCGTAAAAAGGACAACATGCTACTGCATGTCGTCCTATATGAGTGCCGTCCAAAAGACGTTGCCTTTACATTAAATTTTGTATACCTATAGTATAATTGCTATCATTTTTTAAGCTTAAATTACTCAGCAACTGAATATGAGGGTTGTGCCTGGCATATGAACTGCAAGTGTAATCCCAATTAGAAAAAACTGTCTGATTTAAATTAAACTTTATATAGTATGACCATAGTTATTTGAAAAGTCATTTACAATACTACTTAATATGAATGTTTATTTATTACATTGACAACAACGTGACATAATTAATTTCTCACAATATCTTTACTCGTTTCAATAATAAATAAAACAAGTAAAGTCAGGCAAACAGAACCAACAAGCGTTGGGATAATAAAGAACATGTCTGTCGAGTTTGATATAGCCTCGCCTGTAGAATTTAACATAGTTACTCCAATGAATGCGCCAATTACTGCTGAAATCGTGCTAATAATAAGGTTAGTCATTTTATTATTAGTTAACCAAATTGAAAATGTCACCCCAACGATTACACCTATTACGATTGTAATAATAAAATCCATCAAATCCCTCCTATAGTATAGTGTTTCTATCTGCGTATACCATTTATTTAAACACACCAGAACATGGTACGATGCCTAACATTTATAAGAATACAACTTACATATTCTGCTTATAAATTCAATAACCTCAAAAAAGTATATTAAACACATAAAACTAAAATTTTGGTTTTAGAAAAAGTTTATTTTCTAAATTAAATAATAAGCAAACGCCCTACCTTCAGCCTACGTATTGCTCAAAAAAAGTTAAACCACACAGTGAACAGTAACCAAACGTACGCTTTTTACATTTTCATAAATTTAGCTCTACGCATCCAAAAGTAAAATAGATATATTAAAATCTTCAGTGATTGATTTAATGGATATTTCGTTATCTGCATGTAATTTTATTATTTTACGACGTTGGGGGTCCACCATTGCTTGAAACACATTATAGTTTTTATATTATTCATTAGCATTTAGATACTTAGGAAGGTTCATCTTCACTATTTCTTCCCACCGTCATCCATAAATCCTTGTATAACAGAGTGTGGCTGGCCAAACTCTGTTTCTTTTTCTTCATCCCAACCAGAATGTATCAGTATAAATTCTGTTGTACTATCATCTATTTGTTTAAGTTGGAATGTTATGGTCCAATCTTTTCCCCAATCAAAACTTAAGCTATCTTTAGGGTTTAGTTCTGTTACTTTACATGGGGATGCCCCATATTCTCCAGCGTAAAGCGTAAATTCTTTGCCTAACTTAGCTTCAAAATCATTTGGCATCCACCAAGAAGTTGTACCTTCTGATGTTCGAATGGCGTGCCAAACTTTATCTTTACTTGCTTTGAGCATAACTACTTTTTCTATTTGTGGCATTTTGTTACTATTGTTTATCTATGACACCTCCGTGTTTGATGTAACACCTTTTAGTGTTATATTCAGCATAGTTATTTTATTTAAATACATAATACTTCTTTCAAAAACCATACTATTTCCCTATTATTATTCTATTTATAAAAAATAATTTTAAAAAACTTATCTATTAAACTTATCAAAATTAAATATTGTATTTTTCTTTAGACAAAACTGTATTTGGCGGAAGTATATCTTTTTAAAACCTTCATTGATGGATTATAAAATAGTCCTATTTAATTTTTCTTCTAATAATGACCAAGCTTCATAAAAATGCTCATCTAAATGAATCGGTCTAAAACCAAAATCAAGATACATATTAATCGCTTGGTAACTCGTCGTTTGAGAAGTTAAATAAACTTGGTTATGATATTTGGCTATAAGTTTCATTGTGGCAGATAATAGTGGTTTAGATAAATGCTTGCCTTGGTATTCAGGTATGATTGCTACCCAGTGAATACGACCCATTGTATGGCGTTCATCTGTTAATCGTCCGTACCAAGCGGTTGCAGTGCCAATGACTTCTCCTTTAGCATTTTCTATAAATAAACATCGTTGTTCCATTTGGTCTAAGTAGGGACCAAATTCATCATTAAAATGGCATAACGCTTGGTTTATAGTATTAAATTCGTTAACGCTTGTTTCTACATTAGCCCATTTTAATTGTTCACCTTTTTGAAAATGGCGAATTTTATAATCATTGGGTAATCCGTAATCTGGTATATGATCTAATTGATCTCTTAGCATCTGTAATTTAAAATATTTCATCATTATCTAACTCCTTATAACTTCGATCAAATTAAAACTTGTGTTTTTAAAATCATTTAGCATTATGCTAAAAAATATAAATGTTGTACATAAAACAAGAGACTAAGATATAAATAACTTCTTAGTCTCAAATATAGCTATGGATTATGGTTGTTATAATAAGTCAACGCGTTAACACGCGCTTTATTCAATCCGAGTCGCTTTATAAACCGCAAACACAACAGTTTAAAAATGGTTTTTGATTAAATTTCTTTAATAAAAGTTAATATCGCATGAAATTCTTCTTCATCCGATGAAAATGTGCGCTCTTCGATTTCACGTACTGTACTATTCAATAATTTATATTCTGAAACTTCTTCATCTTTTAAATATGCGTTGATGCTACTTTCTAATTCTTTTAAAGAATGTGCTTTGATAGTGCTTAATTTTATTTCTTGCATTTAAATACAACCCCTTTTTGTAATTGTATATTTCTATTATTTAAAAAACACAAAATCTCATGATTAAAAAATAATTCCAAACATATATACATTATACACTTTATCAATGAATTTAATCTTATTTTTCAAAATTATATTACATATCACGCATGATTTAGAATCTAATAAATATGTTAAAAATACATATTTTTAACATGACACATAAATACAATCTAAACCACTTATACAAACAAAGGTAGGTGCAGAAAATTAGAAAAAATTATTCAAGACAAAGAAGTATTGTAAAATTTGCACATCCAAATTGCACCCAAATACTAATATTGATAAAAAAGGCGCAAAAAAAGCAATCCGAATTTATTCGTATAGAAGAAGATTCGGATTGTTGATATTACTAGTGTTTTGCCCCTTTTGCTTAGCACCTAGTATTGTTTTAAATATTGTTCTCTTTCCCATTCAGAAACTTGGGTCCTGTAATAATCCCACTCAATTGATTTAGAATTGATAAATTGATTATAAATATGGTTACCTAAAGCTTCTTTAATAGAATCATTTTCTCTCATCGCTTTGATAGCTGTATATAAAGTTGAAGGTAAATCTTGAATACCCACTGCTTCACGTTCTTCACGATTCATTTCATAAATATTTTGATTTACGGGTTCAGGTACTTCTAATTTATTTTCAATACCATCTAAGCCTGCTTGCAAGATAGCTGCTAATGCTAAGTATGGATTAGCTGCAGGGTCAACAGAACGGACTTCCACACGTGTTGATAAACCACGTGAAGTTGGTACACGTATTAATGGAGAACGGTTTTTACCACTCCAAGCAATATAGCAAGGCGCTTCATAACCTGGAACTAAACGTTTATAAGAATTAACTAAAGGATTACATACACCTGTTAAACCGCGTGCATTTTTAAGAATTCCGGCAATAAAGTGGTAAGCATCTTTAGTCATTTGCATATCACCTTCAGGATCATAAAAGGCATTTTCTTTACCTTTAAATAGTGACATATTAAAGTGCATTCCGCTTCCATTTACACCGAATAACGGTTTTGGCATGAAAGTTGCATGTAGATTATGTTGACGTGCGATTGTTTTGACAACTAATTTGAACGTTTGAATGTTATCACATGCAGTGATTGCATCTGCGTATTTAAAATCAATTTCATGTTGACCTGGTGCCACTTCATGGTGACTTGCTTCAATATCGAAGCCCATATCTTCTAACTCTAAAACAATGTCACGACGACAGTTTTCACCTAAATCTGTAGGTGCAAGGTCGAAATAACCGCCATTATCATTTAATTCTAATGTTGGTTCACCTTTCTCATCTAATTTGAATAAGAAGAATTCTGGCTCAGGTCCTAAATTTAACTCGGAAAAACCTAAGTCTTGCATATTTTTTAATACACGTTTTAAGTTTGCGCGTGGGTCACCTTCAAATGGTGTACCGTCTGTTTTATATACATCACAGATTAGACGAGCCACTTTGCCTTGACCAGCTGTCCACGGGAAAATAACCCAAGTGTCTAAATCTGGATATAAATACATGTCTGATTCTTCAATACGCACAAAGCCTTCGATTGAAGATCCATCAAACATCATTTGATTATCTAAAACTTTTTCTAATTGGCTAACTGGCACTTCTACGTTTTTAATTACACCTAAAATGTCAGTAAATTGTAAACGTAAGTACCTGACATTTTCTTCCTTAGCGAACTTGTGAATGTCTTCCTTTGTAAATGAACGTTTTGCCATTATAATGTCCCCCATTAATTTTATTTGATAAATCGAGATAAATCTCCACGATTTATCGGAATCGCTTCTCGTTGTGGTTTCTGTGTAGCATCAACTATCATTTGTTTTCTTGTTTCTTGTTCATTGTCAGATAGGTGATCTTGTTCGTTGTTTAAAATTTGTTTGATTCCTTTTAAGTTAAAACCTTTTTCATTCAGTCTTTTTATCTCTAAAAGGCGATCCAAATCATTTAACGAAAAAAGTCGTTTATTTCCTTCTGATCTTTCTGGCTTAATCAGTTCATGTGTTTCATAATAACGAACTTGTCTAGCGCTTAATTCGCTTAATTTTGTAACAACACTCATAGAGAAGACTGGCATGTTGCGTCTTATCGTATCTTTTGACTCCAATCCAATCACCTCTATTTTTGAACTTGTATATAATTTAGCATAATTAATAAATGATTTCAAAAATATGTTAGGTTTTCTAACATCAGCAGTTAATCCTTGATACGAACAGTTTTAAGCAATGTTCTTTATTTTATAACATTGAATATTCCAAAAAATCTTAAAATTAAATAAAAAATCCACATGATAATCCCGTTTCACTCAAAATATAAATTACATAAGTGAACACGCGAATCATTGTGGATTTAATTTATCTTAAATTTGTTGTTGTAATTTTTGTGCAGCTCTTGCCACAGCTAGTTTAACATGTTCATATGTCAAACCGCCTTGCACATAAGCTTCATATGGTGGTCTAATGGGACCATCCGCTGATAATTCAATTGAAGACCCTTGAATAAAAGTACCAGCTGCCATAATCACATCGTCTTCATACCCTGGCATATATGAAGGTTCAGGACTGAAATGTGCATTGATAGGAGATGCTTCTTGAATACTTTGACAAAATTGAATCATTTGTTCTTTTGTATCAAATGCAACTGTTTGAATTAAATCTGTTCTCAGTTCATTGTATCTTGGTGTTGTGCGCATATTCATTTTTTCTAATAATAAGCTTGTAAATAACGCGCCTTTTAAGCTCTGGCTTACAACATGAGGTGCTAAGAAAAACCCTTGGTACATTTCTTGCAAGGAATATAATGAAGCACCGGCTTCTTTTCCAATACCAGGTGCTGTTAAACGATATCCACATCTTTCAACTAATGCAGCTTTTCCAACAATATATCCGCCGATTTTAGCCAGTCCGCCGCCCGGGTTTTTAATTAATGAACCTGCCATTAAATCAGCACCACATTCAATAGGTTCACGTTTCTCAACAAATTCTCCATAACAATTATCAACAAAGACAATCACTTCCGGATGTTTCGCTTTGATTTGATTAATAGCTCTTTCAATTTTTGCTAAATCAATAGATGGTCGTTGATCATAACCTTTAGAACGTTGAATCGCAATGACTTTAGTTTGAGGTTTAATATTATTTAAAACAGCGTCAATATCAATGTCATCTTGTTTTAAATCCACTTTACTGTATGCAATACCATGTTCTTTTAAACTTTCTATACCATTGCCATTGATGCCTATCACTTCTAATAATGTATCATATGGATTACCAGTAATATATAATAATTCTTCCCCATGTTTTAAGAGGCTTTGTAACGCAATAGTTATAGCATGTGTGCCAGATATAATCTGTGGGCGCACGATTGCGTCTTCTGCTTTAAATGTATGTGCATAAATTGCTTCTAAATGATCTCTACCAATATCATCGTAACCATAACCTGTGGTGCCGAGTAAATCACTTTCTGTTGCTTTAACAGCATGAAAAGCATCTAACACTTTTTCTTGATTTCTATAAGCTGTTGCTTCTATTTTCTTAAAATAGGGATCTAACATCGTTTCAGTGTCTGCTATTAATTGCTCTATCTTCTCCATTACCCATTCTTCTTTCTATTCTTTTTTAAAACCTTTCACTTCATATGTTGCATCATCTTCATTAAAATTCAATTCTGAGACGAGTGTATGCTGTTTTAAGAAGTATAACCTATCAGCATTGTTGCTTGGCACACTTTCTTCATAATAAGTGAGCGCTGCTTTCACTTGCTCAATCAGCATTTGTTTCACTTTGTCTTTATCTTCATCATTTTTACTAGAAACAAAAACGGATGGTAAGTTCGTTGTGGGCAGTGTCCCCTCATGTAAATCTTTTTTATTAAATATAATTGCTTGTGGGATATGCCCCATGTCTAAGTCATCAACAATTCGATTGACAGTATCATATTGAACACGGTATTCTGGATGGCTACTATCAACCACATGCAATAACAAATCTGCGCCTTTCGCTTCTTCTAAGGTAGATTTAAAAGCAGCGATTAAAGTTGTGGGCAGTTTCTGTATAAAGCCAACAGTATCAGAAATAATTAAATTAAATCCCTCGTTAATTTGAATCTGTCTCGTTTTAGGATCCAATGTAGCAAATAATAAATTTTTCTCATAAGTCACTTCATCAGCTAATACATTAAACCATGATGATTTACCGGCGTTGGTATAACCAACAAGGGCTACTTGGAACACATTATTCTGTTCACGCTTATTACGATATCGTTCACGATGCTCAACAACTGTTTCTAATTGATGTTTGATTTCATTCATCCGCGTTCTAATGTGACGACGGTCCATTTCTAATTTGGTTTCACCTGGACCTCTTGTACCGATACCGCCACCTAAACGCGACAAGCTACGACCATGGCCTTGGAGGCGTGGTAATAAATAATCTAATTGCGCAAGCTCTACCTGTAATTTACCTTCCTTACTTCGCGCTCTCAATGCAAAGATTTCTAATATCAACTGTGTTCTGTCTATAATTTTGACATTCAGGTTACCATTCAATGTTTTTGACTGTGCCGTCGTCAATTCATCATTGGCTACTACAACGTCTATGTCATTCATTTCAACATATGCTTTTATATCTTCTAATTTTCCTTTACCTACGTAGTATTTATTATCAAAATGATTTCTATTTTGCGTAAACTGCGCTTGTACATTAAGTTGGCACGTTTCTGACAATGAAGCTAGTTCTTCCATTGTGGATTCAAAATCAAATACTTCATCGGATTGAGCATGAACTCCGACTAAAATGGCTGATTCTAATTCTTTTTTAGTCGTATGTGTGTGTTGTTGGCTCATAACATGCACCTCTTTCAAAGTTTTCTTAGCTATTCTATCATAGTGTTAATATAAAGACTATAAACTTAAATTATGTTAGATTAATAATAAGAGGTGACGCAATATGACTATATACGATATAGAAGTTCAGAAACCAAATGGAGAGACTTATAAATTAGAAGCATATAAAGATAAAGTACTGTTAATTGTTAACACTGCAAGTGAATGTGGTTTCACACCACAGTTTGAAGGCTTGCAAGCGTTATACGAAAATTATAAAGACCAAGGTTTCGTTGTTTTAGGTTTCCCATGCAACCAGTTTGGTGGTCAAGAACCAGGGACAGGGGAAGAAGCTACACAAAGTTGCAAAATCAATTATGGTGTGTCATTTCCAATGCACGAAAAAATTGACGTTAAAGGGGAAAATCAACATCCTTTATACCAATTCTTAACAGAACAACAAAATGGTTTCTTCAATGAAAAAATCAAATGGAACTTCACTAAATTTTTAATTGATAGAAATGGTAACGTAGTTAAACGTTTCTCTCCTCAAAAAAAACCAAGTCAAATTGAATCTGAAATTGAATCACTGCTTTAAACTTAACCAATTATGAATTAATTAAAAAAGCTACGCTTGATTATTAAAAATCAAGCGTAGCTTCTTATTATTTAAAGTATGCAAAATATATTGTTAGAAAAATTATGCTTCGTCAACTGTATCATCAATTGTAAATGTACTGATTGCATGTTTATAAATTAGATGTTGCTTACCTTGTGTTAATAAACAAACTAAGCTATCATCATAATCTTCAATAATTCCCTTCATTTGAAAACCATTAACTAAAAAAACAATGACTTTAGTTTGATCATTTTTAAATTGTCCTAGGAATTTATCTTGGATGTTTTCTGTTGTATTCATGTTATGTACTCCTTTTATTTATTTGGACTGAAACTTCATCTAACATCAATGAAAGTGACATTTTCTCTCTATCTAACCATACTACGTCGAGCTTGTTTTTGAACCAAGTCATTTGTCGTTTTGCATAATTTCTAGAATGCTTTTTCAATTTATTTGTTGCTTCATCTAGATTAGACTCATTTTTAATTACAGGTAACATCTCTTTATATCCGATAGCTTGCATACTTTGACAAGTTTCAAAACCATCTTCAACGAGTTGTTTCACTTCATTAAGTAATCCGCGTTCCAACATTATATCTACACGTTTATTAATTCTTTGATATAAAGTTTCGCGTGACATTTCTATCCCTATTAATAATGTATCATAATTCACCGTATATTGTTGACTTTTCTTACGAGAACTTAAAAGTTTTTTTGTTTTTAAGTAATATTCTATCGCTCTATGTACTCTTTTTCGATTGTTTGGGTGGATATTGTCAGCTGAGGCTTTATCAAACGAAGCTAAATAACCATGCAAATGTACATTAGAAAGTGAATCTAATTCACTTAAAGTTGCGTCTACGTATTTTTGTCTTTCTTCTGAAATAGTCTCATCTTCAAAGGCGTAATCATAAATTAATGATTGAATATATAAGCCAGTACCACCTACAATAATAGGTATACGCCCTCTATTGATAATTTCTTTTATTAATCGCTGTGCGCTTTTTTTGAAGTCATATGCAGAAAATGTTTCATTAGGTTCGAGCATATCTATCATATGATGCGGTATGCCCTCCATCTCACCTTCTGTTATTTTTGCTGTTCCGATATCCATATGTTTATAGACCTGCATTGAATCTCCGCTAATAATCTCACCGTTGAATTTTTTGGCTAGTTCAATACTTAATTCTGTTTTACCTACAGCCGTAGGACCCACCAACGCAACTATAAAAGGCTTGTCGCTATGCACTTGTATCAACTCTCTCTATTCTTTTTTAAAATTTGTTTCTCTATCCAATCATACATATGATGCCAAGTCGTTATGCTATCTCTTTCAAAAAGTACTTCATGCCTTTTATTTTTATATAAGTGAACTGTAATATGTTGAATATTACCCTTCTTATATAGTCTACCTAAATGTCTAATCCCTTTTCCATAATTACCTATGGCATCTTCTTTTCCTGAAATAAGTAAAATAGGCATTTCTGATTGCATTTTTTTTATATTTTTTAAACGGCTTGTCAGCAACATATGTTTGACAGTTTCATAAATTAATTGGTTTGAGACTAAAAATCCAGTATAAGGGTCTTTTTCAAATTTTTTAACTTCTTCAACATCGCTGGATAACCAATCATTATTAGATTTGTTGTTTTTAATATTTTTATTAAAGGATTTGTACATGATTTGATTTAACCATTTTAAACGACGTCGTTTCCCTGTTATTAAAGTGACTATTTTCAAACATATTTGTATTAACTTTCCTAAAAATTTTGGGTATTGCATTGTCCCAGATAAAATCATACCTTGTGCAACATCTGGATATTTCTGTGTAAATATTCTACTAACAATAGACCCCATAGAATGACCTAAAATAATATAAGGCGTATTTGTATCATTTGAATACAATGTTTGAGCAATTTCATAAGTATCGTCAGCTATATGCTCCATATTATCTATATGACCACGTTCAAACACTTCAATATCCTTACCATGACCTCTATGATTATGGCGTAACACATCATAACCTTGCTGATTCAGTGACTCAATAAGTGAATCATACCTGTCCATATGTTCTGCCATACCATGAAGTAGGTGGACGATGCCTACCCTTTCTTTTTTAGCTTTATTCAATTTAACTTCCAATGTTGTCCCATCTGCAACTGTGATTTTAAATTCATTTACACCCATGTTATAGCCTCCAAATCACACTTCGATTCACTCATCATATATTATACAATATACCTTCAAAATGTATTGTTTTCAAATACAATGCTAGTATGTATTTGAAAATGTGTAACCTTAAATTTTCTAGTTTTAATATCGGACTAGAACAGAAACCGTATTTTTTCAAACGATTTCGCAGTCCGACGCAGACAAAAATAACTAAAAAATACAAATTATTATAGTTCAACCATAAATCGTATTAAAGTTAAAATGGTTACATCGACTAAAGCTCATTGCGAAAAGGCCGCTAACTCAATTAGTTCAGAAATAACACTTTACATTTTATGGTAATCATGCACTATCAATCTCATATTTAAAACCCAAGGCGTTTATCTATGTTCTAACTTAACTCATAAAAAGCACCATGCTTTTTGTAGCATAAAACGGTGATGAAATAAACACTTTTTTAACTGCGGCATATCTGAAAGAATAACATGGTCTTGAAACTTAATGTTCAAGACACACTCGCAGCAATAATACAAAGTATCATTATAAAATAAACCCCAAAAAGATTTCGTTAACTAGAAATCCTTTTGGGGCTAAATTTTGGGATTTATATCCCAGACAGTTTTATTTTGAGTGTAGGCATTTATACTCCTTAACTGGCTCTCATATCAGTCGTTTAAATATTATATTTCTTATTCTTTTACTGCGGGTTGATTGTTGCCTGTTTGTGCTTCGTCAATGGCAGTTTGAAGTTCTTTTGTAAATAGTTCTTTTTGAACGTCTGTGTAGCCAAGTAACTCAGCCATTACATTAATAACTTGATCTTTATAATTTAATACATCGTCAATTTTGAAATATAGTTTGCCTGTACGGCGAATAAAGAAATCTGTTGGACGGTGAACCATTTCATTTTGAATAGAATAAATCAATTCAGTATAAATATCTAATGGCAAACCAGAATCTTGATATTGTGCTGTTTGTGCAATTTTGAATAATTCTTCTGCATTTGAACCATATTTAGTAGCAAAATGACGTGCAGTTGCGTCATCAATTTGATAAGCTTTTGCATCTTCTACTTTTTTATCTATGAAGTCGCTAAAGTTAGCACTGCCACCAACATCTCCACCTGAAATAGGTAAATGTTTGGTAGCACATTTATCAAATTTCATACCATATTCTGTTTTTAAGCGTTTAGATAATAAATCTACAATTTCTAACGCCATATGACGATAGCCTGTTAATTTACCACCGGCGATAGTTAATAGTCCTGATTTACCTTCCCAAACTTCGTCTTTACGAGAAATTTCTGAAGGGTCTTTTCCTTGTTCTAAAATCAATGGTCTTACGCCAGCCCATGAAGATTCAATATCTTCATCAGCTACATTTACATCTGGGAACATATAATTAATTGCCTCAATTAAATAATCTCTATCTTCTTGTGTAGCTAATGGCGATGTTTTATCATTATCATAGAAAGTATCTGTTGTGCCTACATAAGCTTTGCCTTCACGAGGAATAGCAAAAATCATACGTCCATCTTTTTCAGTGTCAAAATACACTGCTTGACCTAATGGGAATTTAGATTGATCAATAACAATATGCACACCTTTGGTTAAACGTAATTGTTTATTATTACGTGCATAATCGCCACTACGTACTTCATCTACCCATGGCCCACTTGCGTTGATTACTTTTTTAGCTTTAATTGGGTAAGTTTCTCCGCTAATTTGATCTTCGGCGTGAATACCATTTACCTGTTCGTTTGAATCATACGTGAAGTGTATTGATTTAGTATGGTTAATTACGGTTGCACCTTTTTCAGCTGCACGCTTCATTACTTCAATTGTTAAACGAGCGTCATCAGTACGGTATTCCACGTATGAGCCGCCACCTTTTAAGCCTGATTTTTTAACAAGCGGTTCTTTTGCTAATGTTTCTTTAGCATTTAACATTGTTTTACGTTCTGATTTTTTTACACCTGCTAATCTATCATATAAAGCTAGGCCAATAGAAGTAGTGAATTTGCCCATTGAACCGCCCTTATGCATTGGTAATAGCATGCGTTCTGGTGTTGTTACATGAGGACCATTTTCGTATACAATCGCACGTTCTCGACCAGTTTCAGCTACCACACCAACTTGTAGTTGTTTTAAATAACGTAAACCACCATGAACTAATTTTGTTGAACGTGAACTAGTGCCTTGTGCAAAATCTTGCATTTCAACTAATGCAACCTTCATACCTCTTTGTGTTGCATCTAAAGCGATGCCTGCACCTGTAATTCCGCCACCAATAATCACAACGTCAAATGTATCATTTTTTAACTCTTTCTTAATCTGTTCTCTTTTCAAAGTTGATAAACTCATAAATCTAGCGCCTCCTAGTAATAATAAAAAAAGAGAGACCTATCCCATACATATATTATTGTACGAACAGAGTCTCTCATTTCTCATCTCGGTATTATTAACTTACCCTTATTATAGCATAAAAAACTAAATAAAGTCTAATTCTTTTATGCTTCATCTAATTTAAAGACTTGTGTTGCTTCTACAGCTTTTTTCCAGCCTTTATATAATTTATTTCTTTCTTCTTCTTCCATATCTGGATTAAACTCTTTCTCAAGTTTCCAACGATTAGCAATTTCATCTTTGCTATCCCAGAAGTCGACAGCTAAACCTGCTAAATAAGCTGCACCTAGAGCTGTGGTTTCGTTGATTTCAGGTCGTTCAACGCTCACATTTAACAAATCTGATTGGAATTGCATGATAAAGTTGTTTTTTACAGCACCTCCGTCAACGCGCAGATTGTTGACAGTAATATCAGAATCTTTTTCCATTGCTTCAAGTACATCACGTGTTTGATAGCATAATGATTCTAATGTAGCACGGATAAAATGTTCTTTTTCTGTACCACGAGTTAAACCAAAGATAGCACCTCGCGCGTCAGCATCCCAGTATGGCGTTCCTAATCCAACGAAAGCAGGCACAACATAAACACCTTCAGTTGATTCTACACGTTCTGCGTAGTTCTCTGATTGTGGTGCAGAGTTAATCATTCGCAAGCCATCTCTTAACCATTGGATGGCTGAACCTGAAACAAAAATAGAACCTTCCAGTGCATAGTTAACCTTACCATCTAGGCCATATGCAATGGTTGTTAATAGTCCACTTTTAGATGCTACGGCTTCTTCGCCTGTATTCATCAACATGAAGCCACCTGTGCCATATGTGTTTTTAACATCGCCTCGTTCAAAACACGCTTGACCAAATAATGCTGCTTGTTGGTCGCCTGCGATACCAGCAATTGGGACTTCTTGGCCAAAGAAATGATAGTCAATTGTATTTGCATAAACTTCGCTAGATTCTTTAACTTCAGGTAACATAGAGTTTGGAATTTCTAAAATGTCTAGTAATTCTTGATCCCATTCTAAATCATGGATGTTATAAATTAATGTACGGCTTGCATTCGTGTAATCAGTAATATGTGCATTACCACCTGATAATTTCCAAACTAACCATGAATCGATGGTACCGAATAATAAATCTCCATTATCAGCTTTTTCTCTTGCTCCATCCACGTTATCTAGTATCCATTTAACTTTTGTTCCTGCAAAATAAGGATCTAATAAAAGGCCTGTTTTTTCACGGAATTTGTCTTCTAAACCTTGTTCTTTTAAATCTTGACAGATGCTTTGTGTTTGGCGTGATTGCCACACAATTGCATGGTAAATGGGTCTAGATGTTTTTTTGTCCCACACGACTGTAGTTTCACGTTGGTTTGTAATACCGATGCCTGCAATCTGCTCTGCGCCCACGTTTTCTTCATTTAAAACTTCAGCCATAACTGCTAAAACTGATGTCCATATTTCGTTTGCATCATGTTCTACCCATCCTGATTTAGGAAAATATTGTTTAAATT
Source organism: Staphylococcus sp. GDY8P131P (assembly GCF_017891975.1). Taxonomy (NCBI): domain Bacteria; kingdom Bacillati; phylum Bacillota; class Bacilli; order Caryophanales; family Staphylococcaceae; genus Staphylococcus; species Staphylococcus sp. GDY8P131P. Next base: position 110,297 of record NZ_JAESKF010000017.1, on the reverse strand, counting down.
CGCGTTGTGCGACTCCTTTTATTTTACCTTCTTGGTCAAAAAGAATGGCTCTTGAACTCGTAGTGCCTTGATCGATTGACAAAATATATTTTTCCATAATTATTATCTCCCTCTTCTAATGTTAGTAAAACGAATTACTTATGTAATCCAAATTTACATGCATACTTTCACTGTACCCATTTTTAACTGATTCACACAACAAACATCTAATGGTAAACCAACTAAAATATTATCTGTTAACAGTTTAACGTATATTCTATATAGATTAAATATAATTAATATATAGATTCAATGCCTTTTGCATTTTTTGCTTTATTTAAAGTGACACCTAACACAAGTGTAATAATCAATAATACAATTGCAATTACTGATAACGTATCAAATGCACCTTTATAGAATAATCTATAAATTACAGCACCAATCATACCACCAGTTATTGGTCCTAATACTGGCACGATTGCATATGACCAATTAGAACCACCCTTACCTGAAATCGGTAAAATCGCATGAGCAATACGAGGCCCCAAATCACGGGCAGGATTGATCGCATAACCAGTTGGTCCACCCAAACTTAACCCAATTGCGACGATTAAGCTACCAACGATTAATGGATTTAATCCATCAGCTATTTTATTCATACCAATGAATAATAGACCCATAGTTAAAACGCCAGTACCAATAATTTCACTCATAAAATTGGCGAAATAGTTTTTAATTGCAGGCGCTGTAGAAAACACAGCCAACTTAGTATCTTGGTCTTCTGTTGCTTTCCATTGCGCTAAATACATTAACCAAACTAAAACGCCACCAACAACGCCGCCAAGTATTTGACAAATAATATAACCAGGTACCATTCCCCAACTAATTGCTCCGTCCATCGCAAAAGCCAAGGTGACAGCGGGATTCAAATGGGCGCCAGAAATTTCTCCTACTGCATAAACGCCCATCGTTACGCCTAGACCCCATCCTGTAGCGATAACAATCCAATCTGCACCATTACCATTACTTCTTTTCAAATTGACATTGGCAACAACGCCGCCGCCTAATAACACAAGTATTGCTGTTCCCAAAAATTCAGCAAAATATACACTCATAAAGACTCCTCCTAAAATAAGACAGGGAGATCCCTACAATTATACCCAGTTTCGAACCACCGGCTTAATGACTGTAGAAATCTCCCATCTCTGTTCTAAATATTAACTTGAGTTCATCTTACACCGATGTTGTAAGCGTTGTCAAATCTTTTCGTGAAAAACTTGTCACAATTTAATTTGATTGTACGCCGCTATCATTGATACTAAATTGGCCTGTTAAAGCGTTTATTTCTGCCGTTAAGCCATAAGGTATCATATGTTTAGGCTCATTGTGGCCAAATGATAAATTATAAAAAACTGTCATTTTAGGATTATTACATTTTGAGATAATTTCTAAAATTTCTTTTTTGTAACTTTCATAGTATATATTGTTAAAAGGTTTCCCAAAGAGCATACCATTTATGCGTTCTAAAATTCCTTTCTTCAACAATTGCTCTAAATATGCTGAGAACACTTTTGGTGTCGGTGTATCTTCTGATGTTTCTAAAAATAATATGGCGTTATTAAAATTTTCTAAATCAGGAAAAAACGAGGTGCTCATTAAATCCACAAACGTTTCTAAATTACCTCCCACAAGTTTGCCACTAACCTTTTGATTACCATTTAATACTTCAAGGCCTTTTTGCTTTAAAATGGGTCTTGAAATAGCTTTGTTTTTAATATCCCATTCTAACCCGTAAGGCCTAATATAGTTTGCTGTTTTTATTTCACCTATTTCATTTGAAGTAAACCAACATTTTCTAATATTCTCTACCGTATAAGAATCCATTTCGACATTTTCTGCAAAATCAGTTAATAATGCCTGGCCATAGAAACTGACTACGTTCATTTTATAAAACATTAAATGTATCGTTGTAGTATCTGAATAGCCACTAAATATTTTAGGATTTGCAGCAATAGTTTTTAAATCGACGTAAGGTGAAATTCGTCTAGCATCCTCTCCACCAATACAAGAAATAATGGCTTTGACCTCTTGGTCTTTGAGCGCTTCATTTAGATCTTCAGCGCGACATTCTGGATGCTCACGGACATATGCTAAGCCCTTAAGCGCATGCGGCATCACTTTTACATTTAATCCAAATTCATTTTCTAAGCGTTGGCCCCCTTGATTAGTCCTCCATAAAATTTCAGCTTCGCCAGCTAAACCAGAAGATAAAGAAACAATCGCTACAGTATCGCCTTTCTTTAATTTACTAGGTTTTATTATGATGATCATCTCCTTAATAGGTAGTTATCATTATTTAGACCGAAAATAGATTCTTATAAAAAACTCCCTCGCCATCATTTTGATACGTTTCAATATCTCATGGAGAGGAAGCAGCACGATTAATGAATTTTATAATCTATACACTTTGTTTTTATTTAAGCACATTCATATCTTTATTTACCATAATAAGCGGTCGCTCGTGGTGATATGTTTAGCGCCATTCTCAATTGCAATATCGACTTCTTCTTTACTATTAATCAATCCACCAGCGATCACTGAAGTATTCGTTTCTTCGTTAATAATCCTAATCGCTTTTGTAGCGACACCTGGTAACACTTCAACAAAATCAGGCTCCACACGTTTAATTAATTCTATACTTCTAGACAGCGCATGGCTATCTAATACAAATACTCTAAAAACAGTTATAGTATTTAATGATTTCGCTTTATTAATCACTTTAGTTTTCGTTGAAACAATCCCTTTCGGGTGGTAATTTTGGATAATATATTCACAAGCATACTCATCATGGCTCATGCCTTTTATTAAATCGATATGCATATAAGTTTCTATATGATGTTTATTTAATAAATCCATAATGCTTTTGACATGCCCAATATGTGCATCCAACATCACACATTCTTTATAATCAGTCTTCGTCAATTTTTCTAGATCTTTCATTGACCTTACTGCTGGTAAAATATGTGGTTTCAATACGACGCCCTCCTTAAATAATGCGTTTAAACAAGCGCTCTAATTCATAATTTGAAAAATTAATGATAATGGGTCTTCCATGCGGACAAGTAAACGGGTCTTCTGTTTCTCTTAATTGATTAACTAAATCAGCCATTTCATTATTTTTTAAATAATGATTTGCTTTAATAGATTTTTTGCAACTCATCATAATTGCAGCTTCTTCACGAATTTTCTTAACATCTACTTTTTTATGCTCTAGTACGTATTCGATCATATCTTTTATAATTTCTTCCGCTTCTTGTTTTGGAAACCAAACTGGATAGCTATCAACAATGTAGTCATGCCCACCAAATGGTTCTAAATGTACGCCTACTTTATCCAATTCTCCTTTATATTGGTTGATAATCATCAGCTCATCTTTTGAAAAATGGAAGGTCAATGGAATCAATAGGTTTTGGCTTTCATTTGCAACATCACCAATTTTCTCTCTGAAATATTCATACTTTATGCGTTCTTGAGCGGCGTGTTGATCAATCATAAACATGCCATTTTCATTTTGCGCTATAATATAAGTCCCATGTACTTGGCCAACAATTTCCATATAAGGTACTCTACGAGACGACGTACCCCCCACAGGCTCTTTGATATCCTTATTGATATTGCTTTCTGAAAAATGATTTCCATGCGTCGTTGTTTCTTCATTATTACTTACGCCTTTTGTCTCCATATCATCAAGTATTTCGTTTTGTGCTTTTTTGTATTCATCATAATCATTTGCGGATTCTTGAATACTATCAGGAAAGGTATCCGTTAAATTGGAATAGTTCAATTGATGTTCATCGTTTAAAACGTTATTGTTTTCAGATGATACGTTATGGTGCTCTAGTGTGTTAGGGTTCGGGGTATTGTGTTGTTGACGTTTTTCAAATTCCATTTTCTGTTGTTCAAATTTATCTAACACTTTATGCTTCTTCGTCATTTTATCCATATCATTTTGAGGGATTAAAATTCTATTTTTAAAAGCTTCATGAATTTTTTCAACAATGAGTTCATAAAGTTGATCCTCTTTTGATAATCTAACTTCTAGCTTGGTCGGATGAACGTTTACATCTACAAGTATAGGGTCCATTTCAATGTTGATATAACATATTGGGTACCTACCAATCATCAACAAAGTATGATACCCCTCTAAAATCGCTTTATTTAATAAAAAGTTTTTAATATATCTCCCGTTAATAAAAATAGAAATATAGTGTTTATTACTTCTAGAATGCTCTGGTCTAGCGAAATAAGCATCTATATGATAATCACTTGTATCTCCAGTAACATGGACTAAGTCTTTCGCAACTTTCATACCATAAATTTCTGCCATAACTTCATTGGTTCTACCAGATCCATTTGTTTTTATAATAGTCTTGCCATCTGAAACCAACGAAATACGAATATCTGGATGACTCATCGCCATTCGATTAACAATATCTGTTATTTTACCGAGTTCGGTATATAGACTTTTAATATATTTTAAGCGTGCTGGCGTGTTATAAAATAAAGATTCCACTAAAATATCTGTGCCGCGCTTGGCTTTTGCTGGCTTTTGGTTTAAAACCTCGCCATTTTCTACATAAACTTCTTGTCCTTCTTGGTTATCTGTACAAGTTTTTAAAGTCACTTTAGAAACTGACGAAATACTGGCCAATGCCTCACCACGAAAGCCTAACGTACGAATATGAAACAAATCGTCGTCTACATCTAATTTGCTTGTTGCATGTCGATGAAATACTAAATCTAAATCGTCGATTTCTATACCAGTTCCATTATCAACCACACGAATAGAAGCTACACCAGATTGTTCTACTTCTATATTAATTTCAGTCGCTTGTGCATCTATGGCGTTTTCTAATAATTCTTTCACGACAGAACCAGGTCGTTCAACCACTTCTCCAGCTGCGATTTTATTTGCTAATGATGTCTGTAACTCTTTTATTTTACCCATTGGATGACTTCACCTCTACTTTAACTGATTTTGCAATTCACTTAGTTTTACTAGGGCTTCTATTGGCGTCATAGTTGATAAATTTAATTGTTTAATTTCACTTTCTACTTCACTTTGTTTCACAGGGGTTTCAAACAAATCAAATGCAGCTTGTTCAAATTGAGATTGAGTGTCATCCTGTACTTTTTCTTTATAAGTCATTGCACTTTCTTCTACTGAATCATCTTCTAGAGGTTGTGCATCTATCCCATTTTTAATGAGATTTACTTCTTCATTCGTCGCTTGTTTTTGCGTATTATGCTCTTCAAAAGCATCTAAAATAACCTGTGCACGTGAAATCACTTCGTCAGGTAAATCAGCTAATTTAGCTACTTGTATACCATAACTATCATCTACAGCGCCATCTTTAACTTTATGCAAGAAGATAAGTTCACCTTTATATTCATTTGCAGCCACGTGTACATTTTTTAAACATGATAATGACTGATCTAACGCTGTTAATTCATGATAATGCGTTGAAAACAAAGTCTTAGCATGTGAAGTATGTGCAACATATTCAATCATTGCTTGTGCTAACGCTAAACCGTCATAAGTAGATGTACCTCTTCCGATTTCATCAAAGATAATCAAGCTATTTTCTGTGGCATTTGCAAGTGCTTTTTGTGCTTCAAGCATCTCTACCATAAATGTACTTTTACCGGAAACAAGGTCATCGGCTGCACCAATTCTCGTAAATATTTGGTCAAATACTGGTAGCGTAGCTGATTCACATGGTACATAAGCACCCATCTGTGCCATGATGCTTATGATAGCTACTTGTCTCATGTAAGTAGATTTACCAGACATGTTAGGGCCAGTAATTAAGTAAATAAAGGTGTCTTGATCTAATTTACAATCATTTGGTACATAATCATTGTGGTCCATTACACGTTCTACAACTGGATGTCTAGAATTTGTCAATTCTAACGTTTTATTTTCACTAAATGAAGGTCTAGCATAATTGTATTTTTGTGCTATTTCAGCAAAACTTTGTAAACAGTCAAGTTCAGAAATAACTTTCGCTTGTTTTTGTAAACGTTCGGTGTAGGTCTTGATTTGTTCACGTAATTGGACAAACAGTTGATATTCTAATTCTATTGCTTTATCTTCAGCGCCTAATATCATGTCTTCTTTTTCTTTTAATTCATCAGTAATAAAGCGCTCCGCATTTGATAATGTCTGTTTACGATGATAACCATATGCCGCAGGGTCAAAGCCATGTAAATTGGCTCTTGTGATTTCAATAAAATATCCAAAGACTTTATTAAAACTAATTTTCAGCGATTTAATTCCTGTTCGTTGACGCTCCTTAGTCTGTAGTTCAGCTAACCAAGACTTACCATTTTTAGATGCTTCCAAGTATTCATCAAGTGTCTCGTTAAATCCTTGCTTGAATAATCCACCTTCTTTCACAGAAATTGATGGTTCTTCTTTGAGACTGTTTTCTAATAGTGCTAGTAATTCATCTAAAGGCTCTAATGCATTAAATTGTGCTGTCGTTTTGGTATCTAAGCTGTCTAATAACTGTTTAATATTGGGTATTTCAGAAATGGAATGTTTAAGTTGAATTAAATCTCTCGCATTTACATTGCCATAACTTACACGACCAACCAAACGTTCAATATCATAAACTTGATTTAAATGTTCTCTTAAGGTATCTCTCTCTATAAAATAATCAATAAACTGTGTCACTGTATCTAGTCGTGATTCAATTTGGTTTTTGTGAATTAATGGTCTATCAATCCATTGTTTTAATCTTCTAGCGCCCATTGGCGTTTTAGTTTCATCCATCAACCATAGCAGTGTACCTTTTTTACTTTTAAGCCGTATACTTTCTGTTAATTCTAAATTACGCTTTGCATAAAAATCCATTTTCATAAAATCGACAGCTTCATATTGAACTACGCTTTCAATATGGGATAAATCTCGTTTTTGCGTATGGAAAACATAATCAAGTAATAGTTGCGTAGCGTTAAATAGTGGTAGGTCATTATTTGTATTAATGTTATATTGTGCATCAGATATTTCAGATAAAACCGTAATTGTTTCTGTTGTTAAACTAATTTGTCTTTTTAATACCTCACTAATCGGTGCGTTTACAACTATTTCATTTGGGTTAATTGTTGTAATTTCATTGATTAATGTAGCATTATCATCAAATGATGTAACTTTTAATTCACCAGTGGATACGTCACAATAACTTAGCGCATAAACTCCATTAATTTGGACAAAGCTCAAAATATAATTGTTCTGTTTTTCGTCAACGCCGCCTTGATCCATGACTGTCCCTGGTGTAACAATTCTTACGACTTCACGCTTTACCATACCTTTAGTTTGTCTAGGGTCTTCCATTTGTTCACAAATAGCAACTTTATATCCATTATTGATTAATGTTTCAATATAACCATCTGCAGAATGATACGGCACCCCACACATAGGAATCGGATTTTCTTTTTTAGCATCACGTTTTGTTAAAGTTATTTCAAGTACTCTTGAAGCTTCTTTGGCATCTTCATAAAACATTTCATAAAAATCGCCTAACCTAAAAAATAATAAACAATCTTGATATTGTGACTTTATTTTTAAGTATTGTTGCATCATTGGAGTTTGATTCGTCATTTAATATTTCACAATCCTTCTATTAGTTTCTTACTTTGATTTATACTTATTGCAAACTATCAATTTCTTATGTACGATTCGTGATTACGTTATTTTAAAAGTTTATTACTTTTATATGGCTTATTTCTATATCTTTTACACGCTACGTTTTTGTAGGAACACAATTATGATTAACATTTTACAGCTCATTTAACTCTTAAATTTTAACATAACTTTAGCTTTTACGCCTATGCTTACAAGTTATATAAGTTTCTAAGCTATTATCAATTTGATATAACAAACAAACGAGATTAAGCCTCATAGTCATATAAAAGTATTTAATTACAACATTGCATTATAATTAATACTTTTATATGTCCAAAGTAATGAAACTTAATCTCGTCATATTTATAAGAAACGTTTTAAAATACCTTTTCTTTTCATAGTCATCAATATGATATAACTGATGATGGCACCAATGACACTTGATGCGATAAATGCTACCATGAGTGGCTTAACAGCAAAATTCGTAAAGCCAAGTATCCACGCTAACGGTATACACATGATACTGCCAATAATACCTGTCCCTATTACCTCGCCAATCGCTGCCATAAAGAGATGTTTTCGATAATAATAAAATCCACTTGCTAATAATACGCCAACCATACTACCAGGAAATGCAAAGAAACTACCTGTTCCGAAAAGCATTCGGAGTATCGACGATATAAACGCCTGTGCCAAACCAAACCAAGGTCCAACAAATACTGCACATAAAACATTGATTAAATGTTGTATAGGTGCTGCTTTTATGGGCCCTAATGGAATGACTATAATACTACTTAGAACTATATTAATAGCTATAAATATGGCAGTTAATGTTAATTTTCTAGTCTTCATAGCGTTCATTTCCTTTCTACAAGCAGATTACGTATTAATCTTCGCCTTGTTGATTCTGATTTAAACGGTTTGACATCGTGCTGATCATCATTTGTAATAATTCATTTGCTTCAGATTGTGATTCTCTAAATTCTTCTACGATAGGTATAACATTGATGTCTTGCTCAATGTCTTCAATCTTACCTTCAGATTGGCGTAATGCTTCATGTTTGCCATAGTTCTGTAGGTTAACAGATTGTTTTTGGGTTCTTTTTAAATCTTTCATACGCGTTTCAATATTTTTATTGTGATGGATTTGTTGTTCTATAGCTTGATAATCTTTTACTGTATCTAATGACTTAATGCGTTGGCTTAGTAACTCCGCTTCAGCTAATATTTCATCTTTTTCATACATTATTGTGTCACCACTGCTTTGTCACTAACACTTAAAAATGTGCCATTTAATGAAAATTGTTTAGCTTCATCAATTTTGACATCCACAATTTTTCCAATCATATCTTTGGGTGCTTTAAAATTAACAAGTTTATTTTTATTTGTATAGCCTGCTAGTACAGTGTCATCTTTTTTACTAGCACCTTCACAAAGCACTTGTACAGTTTGACCTTCATATTGGTTCATAGCTTGTTCTGAATATTGAGCTACTTTTTGATTTAATTGTTGTAAGCGTTCTTTTTTCACATCTAAAGGAACGTTATCTTTCATTTTAGCTGCTGGTGTACCATCTCTTTGTGAATAAATATAAGTATATGCATGTTCAAACTCAACTTCGTCATATAGCGTTAATGTTTCTGCAAATTGCTCATCTGTCTCATTTGGATAGCCGACAATAATATCTGTAGTTAACGCAACGTTAGGTATTCTAGTTTTTATTCTATCTACTAAATCTAAATAGCTTTCTCTAGTATATTTACGACCCATTATTTTAAGTACAGCATTATTTCCTGATTGTACTGGTAAATGAACATGTGGCACGATATTTCCACCATTAGCGATAACTTCGATCATGCGGTCAGTAAAGTCCCACGGGTGACTTGTTGTAAATCGAACTCTTGGTATATCAATTTTTGAAATATCTTCCAATAGATCACCCAGTCCATATGTTAAATCATCGATATCTTTACCGTATGAGTTTACGTTTTGACCTAATAATGTAATTTCTTGATATCCTTGGCGGGCCAAATCTCTGACTTCGTCAATAATATCTCCAGGTCTTCTACTACGTTCTTTCCCTCTAGTAAATGGAACGATACAATATGTACAGAATTTGTCACAACCATACATGATATTTACCCAAGCTTTAATATTACCTTTTCTAACTTTTGGTAAATTTTCTATGACATCGCCTTCTTTAGACCAAACTTCGACAACCATTGCTTTTGATAAATAAGCTTCTTCAAGAATTTCAGGTAATCGGTGTATATTATGTGTACCAAAAATCATATCTACATTTTGATATGATTTTAATATTTTATTAACTACAGATTCTTCTTGTGACATACAACCACAAACACCGATAACTGTCTCAGGTTTCTCTTTTTTTAAATGTTTTAAATTTCCTATTTCACTAAAAACTTTGTTTTCTGCATTTTCTCGGATAGCACACGTATTGATTAAAATAACGTCCGCTTCATTTATCTCCTCTGTTGGTTGATAACCTAAAGCCCCCAAAATACCTGCCATAACTTCTGTATCATGCGCATTCATTTGGCAACCATATGTTTTGATTAAAAAGGTTTTACCTTTCCCCATATTACGGTATTTTTCATCTATTTGGAAATCACGATTATAGTGTACTTCTTCTTTACCACGTTTACGTGCTTCTTTTAAACTTGGTGGTTGGTAAACATGTTCAAAATACTTACTATAATCTTTTGTCTTCTTATCGCGTTCGGCTAAAACATCTATAGAAGTACGCTTTCTTTGTTCTTCATTCACGCTAACAAAACCCTTTCTATATCATAAAAACTATGAACAAACGTCTAAACATATGCCTTATTTCCGTATATTGCAGCCGAGTTGTTCAAAGTTCCATAACTTTATCTATAATCATTACTTCATTATATTAAATTTAACTCTAAAGTGCAAAAAGTCTTATAAATAAATAAAAACCGATTCAACAGCTTTTGTGTGTCGAATCGGTTGAATTTGTATTGTATATTCTTAAATTTCGTCATATTTCCCAGTGAGTGTCTCAATCGTAATACCTTCAGGGACATGGTAAAACTTAACTTGACTTATTGTACTTGGCACTTCTAATTCAACCATACGTTCGTTTAATTTTTGAATTAAGATTAAACATTCATTCATCTCGCCTTGTACTGTTGTTTCCAATGGTCCAACTCTATAGGATAGACCAGAATCATCAATGACTTTGATTGCTTCATCTACGTAAGGCACAACGTCTGCACCATTAGCAGTTTTAGGAATAATTTGAACACTCATTAAAGTATCATGCATACCGCTTCAGCCCCTTTTAATCATTTGTTTATATTTCAGTTTATCAAATAAGAGGATAAAGGTATACATATTAACTACCAAACTGTTTTATATTTATCTCTACATTCATTAAAAATCTTCATTTATTTGTGTCATCATCATCATTTTAGCAACCATACCGCCATTTGATGCAGCATCTATTAATTGGCCTGCAAAGTTATCTTTTGTTTCTCCAGCTATATATATACCTTCAACAGATGTTTCTCCAAAAGGTGAAATTTCAATTTTGTCATTTTCATCACGCTTTATACTTAAGTTTTCTAAAAAACTGAAATGTGTATCCCAATCCATCTTAGTAAATGCGCCCTCAACTTTGACGGTTTTCTCATTAGCTAACTTAATAGCGTCTAAGTCGCCATTATCTCCAATAAATTGAGTAATAGGTTCCGTATATAAATCGATGCCTTTTTTATCAAGGATGACTTTGTCTTCTAAAGCAATGTTATTTTCACCATTTGTAAAAACGATCAGTTTTTTTGAAAAATTGCTTAACAGTTTAACCATATGAATCATCATTTCATCCGCATAAATAATGGCCAATGTTCTATTGCGCATTTCATAACCATCGCACCAAGGACAATAAAATATAGATTGCCCATAAAACTCATTAAAGCCTGAGATATTAGGTCCTTTTTCCCTTAATCCCGTAGCAATTAATACTTGTTTTGCTTTAAAGGAACGGCGTTGCGTAACAACTTCAAAGCCTGTTGCACATTGCTGAATATCTAATACACTATCTTCTAAAAATGACACATCTTCATATTTGGCAACATCTCGCTTAGCCTTTTGCTTAAACTCAATTGGTGAAATGCCATCCTGTGTTAAGTAACTGTGCGACTCATTAGTCACTCTATTCCGTGGTTTGTCTTCATCTATCACTAATGTACGTTTCATACCTCTACCAAAGTTTAATGCTGCGCTTAAACCAGCTGGTCCTCCACCGATAACGATTACTTCATAATCCATTTCATTTCCTCCTTTAAGCCTTTTATAGATTCTTAATATCTACAAAATATCTAATAATATAAGAACTTAGTATTACACTAAGTTCTTTAAAGTTTTTCGTTCTAAATTATTTATTAAAGTACTTTCGGCTTCGTCCATTATTGTTTTAATTGGGCAACCATCGCCATGACTAAAACTATCTTCTAACAAACTTTGTTTACCATCTATTGTTACGATAATTTCATAAATTGAAACGTTTTGCCAACCCTCTTTCAGTTGGTAGCCACCCTTAGCACCACTATTGGCTGAAATAATATTTGCTTTTACTAGACGTGTTAATATTTTAGATAAATAAGTAGTAGACACTTTTAATGCTGAAGCTAAATCTTGGACAGGAATTCTTTTTGAATCTCCATTACTTTTTATCATAAATAATAATGCATGTAATGCATAATCTGTTGCTTTTGAACATTTCATGAGTGATCAACTTCCTATTATAGATATTATAAGTCTATAATATCTTATGAAGATGTCTTTTGCAATAATTATTTACGATGTGCATTAAAATTAGCTGTTAAAATTTAGTTGAATCCTTGTTGATAAAAATTCATGGCTAAAATAATTGCTTCAGTAAATTCACTCATGGTTGAAGACCAGTTGTCTCGATTTTCCCTATCATAAAGGTTGTACTTCTTATTTTTAAAGAAACTTTTTCTAAGCTTAGCTGTAAGTTCTAATTGTACGCCAGCTTTGTTTTGGTTACAATTAACAAAATTATCATCATGCATACCAGAAATATGAGCTGGCGCATCTTTAACAATAATGTCGATTTCAGATAGTCGCTTTTTAATGTGTTTTATTAAACTTTTATCTTTCCCTCCAATATATACTTCTGGTGTGTCACCCATACAACCATGCACAGAGATAGTGTATCGATGATTTTTAATCATTTCCAACAGTTTAGGTTCATCAAAATGCCTAGACGTGACATGAAGTTTATTATTTTTATTTTTTCGTACGCCTTTAAATGTGTAAAAACTATAGTTCCCTTTTTCGCTAATAGATTGAGCAATTTCAGTAGTACCACGTTCAATAGCGCCGCCATGGACTGCAGTTATTATGACTGGATGTTTCATTTGTCTTGTACTAATTTCCCAATCTATACCTTCAGTTGTATGAGACAATAATCCACTCATTGAATTAAATTGGTCTATCATGTCGTTCCCTCCAAAATATCTAACGCTACTTAACTCATATGATACTATAAACTTTACTATTATATAAATTAATTTCATTAAAAAAGCTGATCCTATACGATATTGGAAAACTTCTTAATCCATTAACGTAAGTAATCAGCTTACATATACATATTATTATTTATTTATCTGTTTCAACTCTAATCATGGCGCTTATTTTCTCCGATTTAAACAAATTGTTTTGTTAATTCCTTAAACTGGTTCTCATCAAGATGTATGTCTTTTTTAGCTAATGCTGTACCTTCTATCGCTTCTATTTGTGATTCATATGAAGGTGTTTCTGTATCTTGGTATACAATCCCTTTAAGTAATGAATCATATTCAAGCACTTTTTGAGTGACTTTATTTTTATCTGTCATATCGTAATCTTCTAAATCTTCAATACTAGTAAGATTTTCTTTAAACCAATCATAAGTATTTACTTTATTATATGTTACGCATGGTGAAAAGACGTTAACAAACGAAAAGCCGTCATGGTTAATCGCATCTTCTAACATTTTAGTCAATCCTTTAATATCACTAGAAAATCCTTGTGCTACAAACGTTGCACCTGAAGACAAAGCAAGTTCTAATGGCGCAACGTTTTTCTCAATATTACCTTTTGGTGTTGATTTAGTGACAAATCCTTGTGCGGATGAAGGAGATGTTTGGCCTTTAGTTAAACCATAAATTTGATTATCCATGACAATATACGTCATATTCATATTTCTACGTAAGGCGTGAATCGTATGACCCATACCTATGGCATAGCCATCCCCATCGCCACCAGACGCGATAACAGTTAGATCTTTATTGGCCATTTTCACACCTTGAGCTAATGGTAATGAGCGACCGTGAATGCCATGTACGCCGTAAGAATTAACATAGCCAGACAAGCGACCTGAACAACCGATGCCTGTTATAATAGCAACTTCTTCAGGCTCTAAACCCACATTGGCAGCTGCCTTTTGAATGGCTGCTTGAACAGAGAAATCCCCACAACCAGGGCACCAATTGGGCTTCACGTTATTTCTAAAATCTTTAAATGTTGCCACTTATACCAACTCCTTCAAATTTTTAGCAATTTCTAATCCTTTAGTTTCAATTTCTTTTGGTAAGAACGGCGTACCGTCATATTTAGTTTGATTAACTAATTTGTTCCCAACATTCACATTCATTTTTAATATATTAGAAAGTTGTCCTTGATAATTATGCTCAACCACTATCACTTTGGAAGCTTTATCAACTGCTGCTTGTATTGTTTTGCTTGGGAAAGGATGTAATTGTCTAATTTGTAAATGGTTTACATTTAAACCTTGTTGTTCTAATCTTTCCTTACCTTCTTGTATCGCACCTTTAGTTGAAATAAAGCCTAGATAAAGAATATCTGCTGATTCATGCGGCGCGTCGCTTTCTACTGGATCGTTTATTAACAAATGTTCTGTTTTGCGCATCCGTTTTTCCATTTGTTGTTGTCTATTCTCTGCTGCTTCGCTTGTCTTGCCTTCTTCGTTATGTTCGACGCCCGTAACATGATGAATACCACCTTTGACACCAGGTAGTGGTCTTGGCGATATCCCGCTCTCAGTTAATGCATAACGCTTAAAGTATGTTTTGTCATCTTCGTCGCGTTCTATATCGGACTGAATGGTTTCGCCACGATTTATTTCAATTTGGTTATAATCTAAAGCATCTACTGTTTGTTTACCTAATGACAATTGTAAATCGCTTAATACAATAACTGGACATTGATATATTTCAGCAAGGTTGAAAGCTTCTATTGTTAGATAAAATGCATCTTCAGCATCTGTAGGTGCTACAACAATTTTAGGTATATCACCGTGTGTGCCATAAATCATTTGCATAAGATCTGATTGTTCTTGTTTAGTTGGTAATCCTGTAGATGGGCCACCTCTTTGTGTATTGATAATTACAAATGGCGTTTCTGTCATACCAGACAGTCCAATCGCTTCCATCATTAGAGAAAGCCCCGGACCAGCACTTGCAGTAAAAGCACGCACGCCAGCATAGTTAGAGCCAATGGCCATATTTGCAGCAGCAATTTCATCTTCAGTTTGTACGACTGTGCCGCCTACTTTAGGTAAGTTTGCAATCATATATTCCATAATTTCAGAGGCAGGTGTAATTGGATAAGCAGCCATAAATCTTGAACCTGCTGATAATGCCCCTAATCCAATTGCATCATTACCAATCATGTAAAGATGTGGTGAATGATTTGTTTCTTCTAATACGAAATCGCCTTTAACTTCATTTAATTGTTCTGTCATTAAGCGGTGACCTTCATTCAACGCTTCTATATTCATCTCAACGACTTTGTCGCCTTTTTTATTAAACATATTTGTGACTAGTGTTTCAAACGCGCGAATATCTAAATTCATTAATGCACAAGTCGCGCCTACAGCAACCATATTTTTCATCAAAGTAGTACCTAATTCTTTTGCAGTTGCCGTAAAAGGTAAATCAACGAGTTGCGCACGACAGTTTTCTGGCTTTTCTGGTTTAGCCTTACTATCAGCAATAATAACACTATCTTCGCGCATTTCATGATGATTTAATTCAATCGTTTCTTGGTCAAATGCTATTAATATATCTAAATCATCACTAATCGCGTGTACAGGTGATGTAGATACTCTAATTTTATTATTAGTATGTCCGCCTTTGATTCTACTTGAAAAATGACGGTATCCGTATAAATAATATCCTTTACGGTTCATAGCAGTGGCGAAGATTTCTCCAGTGGATTCGATGCCTTCACCTTGTTGACCGCCCACTTTCCATGATACTTGAGCTTTCATATCATCTAGCCTCCTAGTGGTTATAATAATTCATATTTCATCATACCAAAAAAAACCACCCTTTTACTACGAAAAGCGCGGTTTATTTAAAAATTCATACTAATGGACGATTATTTTAAAATGGGTGATCGTCATTAATAAGGATACGTTCTATGTGCGTTGTTTTGCCTTCTTTATTCAAATCTATAATCACACCAGACAAGACACTACGTCCTTCATCAGGCACTACATGCCGTTGAGGTAAACTGGTAATAAAGCGCGTGATGACTTCATCACGATTAATACCGAGAATGCCATCATAATAACCTGTCATGCCAACATCTGTGATATACCCTGTTCCCCCAGGTAAAATTCTTTCATCTGACGTTTGGATATGTGTATGCGTACCAACGACCGCACTGACTCTATGATCTAGATACCACCCCATTGCATTTTTCTCTGAAGTTGTTTCTGCATGAAAATCAACAAATATATAATCAGTTTCTTTTTGCGCTTCAGCTATCAATGCATCCGCCTTTTTAAAAGGGTCATCAATATCTTGCATAAATGCCCGACCCTGTAAATTTATAATCGCTAATTTAATTTCATTAATTTGAATAAAACGCATGCCAACACCTGGCGCTTCGTCCGGAAAATTGGCAGGACGCACCATACGATTAGCATTTTCTATAAAATCATAAATTTGACGTTGTCCATAAGTGTGGTTACCCATAGTTATAAAATCAACGCCTTCTCTTAATAATGACTTATATAATTTTTCAGTCAAACCTTTGCCATGTGCAGCATTTTCTGCGTTTACAATTGTAACGGTAGGACGGTATGTTTGCTTTAGTTTGGGTAAATAATTAGTAATAGCCTCTCTACCTATTTTACCAACAATATCACCAATAAATAATATTCTCATTTACGTGTCATCCTCTCTTAATGCTAGTTTAATTGAATTTATGAGTGATGAAAAGGTGCTTTCAAAAATATTTATAAAAATTCATTTGTTTTAAAAGGTTCGTTAGTGGTAATAATGATAGTAGTTAAGTATCATTTCAAAAAAATTAGGAGTTGTAAGTAAGATATGTCAATCAATATTGATCCACAGCATTTTGCTGATTTAGTTGTTTCAGCTAACCCTGCCAATAGCGAAAAACCAGAAGATATCGCAAAAGAAAGTTTAGAATTATATATCAATGCGTATAGACTCGCCGAACGCTACGCAAATATTTCCACTAATTGTTACGACACCGCTGAAGTAATTAAAGAAGTAAATAACGCAGATCTAGAACTAAAATAATTATATTATTTTAAATGAAAACACTTAGGTCATAAATATGCTAAAAATCAGTAGAAATTCATTTTGAAAATTGAATTTTTACTGATTTTTAGATTAAAGAGGAAGTGCCGTGGGGGACACTATATTTTTAGTTGTCTCGCCTCAGTAAAGATGATAATAAAATAAATGGGCCAAGTTCACACACAAATGCTGTTATGCTACTCACTTAATAAATTAAGAAGTAGCACTTCAGGAAAATTAGCATGGGCGAAAGACTAAAGGGTTGAAAAGTGCCCCAAATGAGAATATATGTTCAAAATCGTAGGATTTTAAATACAGAAATACACCTTCATTCAAAATGAAGGCGTATTTTATTTTGAATACGGGAATTGATCCCCTCAATTTTTTTATGATATCTTTATTTTTTTAATGTTATTGTGTTACGGATAACAATTAAATTAAAAAACTGCCAACAAAGCGATATAACTCTGCTGACAGTCAATGACTAACTTGGTTAAGTTAATCATCCATTATTTTGCGTATTCAATTGCTCTAGTCTCACGAACAACTGTCACTTTTATATGTCCAGGATATTGAAGTTCATCTTCAATTTGGCTCTTAATATCTCTTGCTAAGCGATGTGACTTTAAGTCGTCGATAGTATCAGGCGATACAATAACTCGAATTTCTCTACCTGCTTGGATTGCGAACGCTTTTTCAACACCTTCATAGCTTTCAGAAAGTGTTTCTAGTCTTTCTAATCTTCTAATATAATTCTCTAATGTTTCTTTACGAGCACCTGGTCTTGCAGCCGACAATGCATCTGCCGCAGCGACCAAGATAGAAATAATAGAAGTTGGTTCTACATCTCCATGGTGAGAATGTATAGCATTAATGACTGTATCATTTTCAGCATATTTTTTAGCTAATTCTACACCAATTTCAACATGGCTTCCTTCAACTTCATGATCGATAGCTTTACCAACGTCATGAAGTAAACCAGCACGTTTAGCTAATGTAACATCTTCTCCTAATTCAGCTGCTAACATACCACTTAAGTGAGCAACTTCTATAGAATGTTTCAGTACATTTTGTCCATAGCTTGTACGATATTGTAAGCGACCTAAGATTTTAACTAAATCTGGATGCATGTTGTGTACGTTAATTTCAAATGTGGCTTGTTCACCAGCATCTCTAATAATGTCGTCTACTTCTTTTCGAGCTTTTTCAACCATATCTTCAATTCTTCCAGGATGGATACGTCCATCTGAAACAAGATTTACTAATGCAGTTCTTGCAATTTCGCGTCTAATTGGGTCAAAACCTGAGAGAATGACTGCTTCTGGTGTATCGTCTATGATTAAATCAATACCAGTTAACGTTTCTAGCGTTCTAATGTTTCTTCCTTCTCTACCAATGATTCGACCTTTCATTTCGTCATTTGGTAAATTAACAACAGATACTGTAGATTCTGAAGTATGTTCTCCAGCTAATCTTTGAACAGTAGTTGCTAATAGTTCTTTTGCATTTTTATCGACTGTTTCTTTTGCTTCTTTCTCTTTTTCCTTAACAAGTATTGCAATATCATGTGACAATTCTTCCTCAACTCTTTGAAGTTGCTCATTAGCAGCTTCTTCTTGAGAGAGACCAGAGATGCGTTCTAATTCTTGTTCATGCTTATTTATTAATGACTGAACACTACTCTCTTTTGCATCTACTTGTTGTTGTCGTTCTTCAAGTTTAGACTCTTTTTGCTCTAAAATCTCATCTTTTTTATCTAGTAGATCAGATTTTCGCTCTAAGTTTTCTTCTTTTTGAAGAAGTCGTGCTTCTTGCTTTTGAAGATCACCACGTCTTTCACGAAGCTCATTTTCACTTTGTTCTTTTAAGATTTGATTCTCTTCTTTAGCTTCAAGGAGCTTTTCCTTCTTAACATTCTCTGCTTCTTTATTACCTTGTTCGATAATATCTTCTGCAGTTTGTCTTGCTTGTAATTGCTTTTGATGCAATACTTTTCGGGCAACAACGTACCCTACAACAACTCCGAGAATAATACCTAGCAAAATGAGTAGGAGGTTTAATAAATTCACACAAACACCCCCTTTTTTTCTAGGATTTTGCTCTGTATATCAAATTTAATTCAATATGATTATATGAAGTTATATAAGAATCATACAATGTAATTGTACGGTCTTAAACTAAGAAGTGTCAAGGTGTGCAACTACATTAATTCAATATTTGAATAAGTCCCTAAACACTAAACTTGTTTTAGTTATTGCTGTTACTTATTTCATCTCGTTTTTATATCGTAAATTTTTTTATTTAATTTTTTTCAAAGCTATATATAATCATAAAAAATAAGCGTATATTTAAATATACACGCTTATTTTATCAAGAAAATTTATTATATTTAAAATTTTAAATATAATTTACTCTTCTTTTTCATCAAGCAGAGTACCTTGTGTTTCTTCTTGCTCTTTTTCTTCTACATCTCCATCAAAAATACCTAATGTTTCGCGTAATTTTTGATCAATTTCCTCTTTGATTTTAGGATTTTCTTTTAAATAAAGTTTAACATTTTCTTTACCTTGTCCCATACGTTCACCATTATATGAGTACCAAGCGCCAGATTTATTCACAATTTCATTTTCAACGCCAAGATCGATTAGCTCTCCTTCTTTAGAGATACCTTTACCGTACATCATGTCTACTTCTGCCACTCTAAATGGGGGTGCGACTTTATTTTTAACTACTTTAATTTTTGTTCTATTACCAACAATTTCTTGCCCTTGTTTTAGTTGTTCAGCACGACGTACTTCTAAACGCACTGAACTATAGAATTTCAATGCACGTCCGCCTGGCGTCGTTTCTGGATTACCAAACATAACACCGACTTTTTCACGGATTTGATTGATAAATACGGCTGTTGTATTTGATTTAGAGATGGCACCGGATAATTTACGAAGCGCTTGTGACATTAAACGTGCTTGCAAACCAACATGCGTATCTCCCATTTCACCTTCAATTTCGGCTTTTGGTGTTAAAGCTGCTACGGAGTCAACAACCACAATATCTACTGCGCCACTTCTAACAAATGCTTCTGCAATTTCTAAACCTTGTTCACCGTGATCTGGTTGAGATAAATATAAGTTTTTTATGTCGACACCTAATGCTTCTGCATAAACTGGGTCTAACGCGTGTTCCGCATCAATAAATGCTGCAATACCACCATTTTTTTGTACTTCGGCGATTGCGTGTAAAGCTACAGTAGTTTTACCAGAACTTTCTGGACCGTAAATTTCAATTATTCTACCTTTAGGGTAGCCGCCCACGCCGAGCGCATTATCTAGAGTTACTGAACCACTTGATACACTTGAAACTTTACGTGCTTCGTTATCACCAAGTTTCATTACTGCACCTTTACCAAATGATTTTTCCATATTTTTAATTACTGTATCTAAAGCTTTTTGACGATCATTATCCAAAACGCTGGACCTCCTAAATGAGATTTATCTCTGTAAAATATCTTAACCATACTATACATTGATTTTAATCTTTCTGCAAGTATTTTGCGAATATTTGTTCGCTTATTATAGTACGCATTCTCTTAAATAGAGAACATACGTACTAAAATTCAAAGTTTTCATTTTCACATTTTATTGTTTAAAATAATTCAATAATCTTATTAACACATGATTTTGAGTCCTATTTTTAATTAAATTCCTTTTTTGAGGCATTTTAAACGACTCAATCGCAATATGCTCTTTTTCTAAAATACCTAAATATACTGTGCCATTTTTTTGGATAACTGAAATGCCTGTTTCAACATCATACAATGATTTGACTATCCCCGCTGTAATTGAAAGTTGATGCCCAATATCTTCAGTAGTATTAACAAACTGTTCGTGATGCGGCAACATACCTACTAGTTTGTTAGATTCATCATAATCCTTCATTCTAGAATACAATATCCCATCTGTCACTCCATCGTATATGGCAAACGATTGCGTCATATTATCCATAAATGATGCTTCTAATGTAATATCATCTGAGCCATAATAATATTTACCGATACGTGACAATATTTCTTGTTTGACTGGAGCGATGCGTTTCTCACATGCTTGTTTTGTATCACCGTTCGCTGTTAATCGAATATTCACCTCATGTGTTCCTGCTAATGGCGCAATTGTCGGATTAGTTTGTTTATCAATTAAATCGATTAATATGGTTTCAACTTTAGATTCACCTATACCTGCAAAACGTAATAACTCTGAGAAAATAGTACTTTCTCCGTTTAAGAAGTGAGGTAGTAATTCATTTTTAGCCATCGGTTGCATTTCTTTAGGTGGGCCAGGTAATAAAGCGATGCGTTTATCATTTTGTTCAATAAGCATCCCTGGCGCCATACCCACTTTATTATCTAGCACTTGAGCTCCATCTATCACTAATGCTTGTTGTTTATTGTTAGGCGTCATTTCAATATTTTGTTCTTGGAAATATTGTTCTATATATTCAAGTGATTTTGCATCAGTAATTAACTTTCTATCTAATATTTCAGCCACAGTATGTTTTGTTAAATCATCTTTTGTTGGGCCTAACCCTCCCGTAAGAATAACAGCATCATATTGATTTAAAGCTGCTTGCACAGCCTTTTTTAATCTTTCTGGATTATCCCCAACCACGGTGTGTTCGACGACATTATGACCGATATCGTTTAATTGTTTTGATAAATACTGGCCATTTGTATTTGCAATTTGGCCGAGTAATAGTTCAGACCCAACTGCTATAATTGATATGTTCACAATTTTGCCTCCTCGATAGCAAGTAACCTTTTCTTCAATACGCTTTTTAACCCTTTATATTAATTATAAATCTAAATTAGTTCAAAACCTAAGATTTCGTTTTTATATACATCAATGCTTTCGCTTTTGTTTATATTTTTAGAATAACAAGCATTTTCAGCATCAAAAAACTGGAAATGTGTTGATAAATACACTTTCCAGTTAAAATTCATTTTACAATTTAAATTACTTTATTTGGCTTTAAATACATCTCTACCTTTATAAAAATATTCAATCCCAGAAAGGATAGTGAAGAGCACACCAATGTATAACAGCACTTGTCCTATAGGGAAGCCAATCCAAGTGGCTAGTGGATCACCTAGCAAAATCCAAACAAGCGCTACCATTGTAACAGCTGTTTTTATTTTACCTAATTGCCCAGCTGCACTTACAAATCCTTGTTCAATTTGTAACAATCGTAAACCTGTTACTGCAAATTCGCGGGCAATAATGATAATAGCTACCCATGAATTTGTTAAGCCTATTTCTACAAGCGCAATAAGTGCGCTTGAGACTAATAACTTATCTGCTAAGGGGTCTAAAAATTTTCCCATATTTGTAACAAGCTGCCACTTTCTTGCTAAATAACCGTCTGCAAAGTCACTTAATGACGCAATGATAAAGATAATACCACTAATTAACAATTCAATTCTTATTTCATATCCGCCAACAAATGTCACGTTACCAAAACCAAAATCTAATAACGCAAATAATAGAAATACTGGAATTAATATAACTCTAAAAACAGTTATCCAATTCGGTATATTCATATGTAGTGTCCTCATTTCTATATATAACTTAATACTGCGCTGCTGTTTTTACAAAAATAATACTGCTAATATCCATAGTATCGCAGTAATAATAATAACAAGACTTATAATAACTGCTAATTGTAAGGGTTCTTTATTTTTACTACGATACGTCGGCTGATTACCAGAAGAAAAAGCTTCCATCGTTTGTTTTAAATTATTGTCATGATTGGGAATTTCATCTCTGTGTGCATGAATAAGCTGTTCTGAATCAATATTCACAGCTTTTGCATATTTTCGTATGAATCCTTCAGCATAATCTGCATTTTTAAGTGAATCAAAATCATTATTTTCAATTAATGTTAATGTTTGACGCTTTATTTCTGTTCGATTTTCTAATTCAGTTAACGTCATACCTAGTCTTTCACGACGCCCTTTTAAAGTTTGACCAACTAAACTCACGATGTTAGTCCTCCTCAGTATTATCCATCACTATTCAAAAAATCCAAAACCACCGCCAAAAACATCATCTCCGAAATCAAGGTTGTTTTTACTTTTTACAGTTTGTTTTTTCATTTCTTCATAATGGATTTCTTGATTTTTGTTTTCTCTTAATTCAATAATATAATCAAAATCGCTCATTTCATAATCACTAGTTTCTACAAATAAATCCGGGTGTTCTACTACTTTAATTGCCGGTAAACTCATCACTTCTTTAACTAACTCTTGATGTTTTTGGTTAGATTCTCTTCCTGTGACTGCACCATCAATGATATATACATGATCAGAGTCATATTCCCCTTTTATCAACGAGCTACGTACTGTTTGTTTAATTAAAGTGGAACTAATAAACAGCCAACGTTTGTGCGCACAAACACTACCTGCAACAATGGATTCTGTTTTACCAACTCTAGGCATACCTCTTATACCTATTAATTTATGCCCCTTTTCCTTAAATAGTTCTGCCATAAAATCTACTAATAAACCTAAATCTTCTCTTTCAAAACGAAACGTTTTTTTATCATCAGCATCTTGTTCTATGTATCTACCATGTCGTACTGCTAAACGGTCTCTCAATTCAGGCTTACGTAATTTAGTAATAGAGATATCATCAATTTCAGTAACAATATTTTCAAACCTGCTAACCTTTTCCAGATTATCAGATTTAATTAATAAACCTCTACGGCCTTCATCTATGCCATTAATCGTAACAATACTGATACCCATCATACCTAGCAAACTAGAAACATCACCTAATAAACCAGCTCTGTTCATTGTTATTTCATATTCTAGATACCATTCTTTTTTTGTAGCAACTGTCATGGAATACGCACCCCTTAGTTTATAAATAACAGCGATTGGTTTAAATTAATATCAATCAAGTTTATTACATTTAATGTATGATATTAATATTATATCATTGAATGTTTCATAGGTGGTTTATTTTTTCTATTATATTTAAATTTATAAATACCAAGCACCATTCACTTTTTGTACAGTGCCAGTAACGCTTTTAGCTAATGGATTACAAAGGTAACTACATGTATGTGCTACCTCTTCAGGTTGGATAAATCTTTGTTGAGGTAAATCTTGAGTTAACGTTTCAAGTTCGTCTTCTCCCCAAACTTTAAGCATATTACCACTTACAAAACCAGGCGCAACCGCATTCACAGTTATTGAAGTCATCGATAACTCTTGGCTTAACGCTTTTACAAAACCGATTTGAGCCGCTTTCATCGCTGAATATATTGTTTCCATGCTTGCACCTGTCTCTCCCCATATGGAGGAAATAACTATAATTCTACCATTGTGACTTTGTCTTAATTGATCTATAAAGTATCTACAAATCCTAATAAATTGTCGAACGTGTATTTGATAATGTTCGTCAATCATTGTATCTGTCATCTCTTGTAATTGGCCGTAAAGCGCAGTCCCACTTGCATATATAAGACAATCTAAGTTTTTAATAAAATTGAAATAGCTGTCAAAGTTAACTACTTGACGTAAATCACATTGTACAAATTGTACTGGGCTATATTCAAATTGGAATTTCAGTTGTTCAATATTTGCAGCGTTATAATGCACAATAACCTCATAACCATCCTCTAATAAACGATTAACAATCGCAGACCCTATCGATCCGGACCCACCTATGACTAATGCTTTCATTATTTATTTCATCTCCAAACGACTATCTACAACTTGAGATAAATTTAAGCATAATTTAGAAGTTTCATTTACGCTTTCTAATGTAATACTTTCGACGATATCTAATAAGTCAAATAAACTAACGCCTTCAAAATAAAGTTTAGTATATTGATTAGCAATATATTCAGGAGAATTCAAACCGGATATAAACTCACCAATAAACTGCTTTTTCAATAAATTAAATGCTTCTTCATCTGTTAATTTGCCTTGTTTCTCTTCTAATTCATGCAATAATAATGCTTTTAATTTATCAGGATATTGGGTTGCGCTGGTGATTAACGAAAAACTGTATGTGGGTTCTAGTAAGAATTGATAACCGAATGTTTCGTCAATCAATTCGTCATTAAGTAAAGATTGATAAAAATCAGTTTCTTCACCAAAGAGCATTTCAAAGAATAAGCTCATTTCTAAATCTTTTTTAACAAACAGTTCGTCAGGCACATCCAATAACGGCTTGTTTTTAAAACCAAGCATGATTCTAGGTGATTGCAATTTCATCGTTTCAGATACTGCTGTTTCATTCACATTATCTTGTTCTATTAAAGGATCCCTTACTATTTGAGGCTGATTTATTTTATCTCTCTGCGCTTCGTGATCTACAACAACATTATAAATATGTTCCACATCAACATCACCTACCACAAATAAAACCATATTAGAAGGATGATAAAATGTTTCATAACATAAATACAAATCTTCTTTAGTTATCTCGTAAATGCTTTCTACACTGCCAGCAATATCAGTTCTAATCGGATGTGAATCATACATTGCTTTTAAAGTATTAAACATTAGTTTATAACCAGGTTGTTCTTGATACATTTTAATTTCTTCAGCAATAATACCTTTTTCTTTGTCTACTGTGTCTTTTGTAAAGTATGGGGTTTCAACCATTGTTAGTAAACGTTTAATATTACTTTCAATATGATCTGTCGCGCTAAATAAGTAACTTGTGCGGTCAAAACTAGTAAAAGCATTCACTTGGGCATTGTCTTCGGCAAAAGCTGTAAACAAGTCTTCTTCTTCATTTTCAAATAATTTATGTTCTAAGAAGTGCGCCACACCATCTGGGACTGTAACATAATCATCGCTTTCATGTGGCTTAAATTTGCGATCTAACGACCCAAATTGGGTGGTATAAGTAACAAATGTTTTCTGGAAATCTTTTTTAGGTATAATAAACATTTTCAAGCCATTATTTAACTCAGCTTCGTAGACTGTTTCATCGATTTGTTCATAATATGTACTTTGCATTAATCATTACCTCCTTTCGTTAACACATAGATTGTATTTAACTCTATATGTTTTGTTAAATCTATAATTTCTGCTTTAGTAACATTTTGAATACGTTTAATATAATCTGATTCTGACAAATCATTTTCTAGTAAAATATTATTATTCAATATTTCAATCATACGTTTAGGTCTGTCGTACGATTCTTGACGTTGTGACACAATGACCTTTTTAGCAAGTTCAAGTTTCTCTTCGTTAAATTGCCCTCGTTGAAATTTTTCAAATTCAGCAATAATTGTGTCTTTAGCCACCTCGTATTTATCAATAGAAACGCCACTAAGTACAAACATAAACCCGTTTTTTGCGTCAATTTGTGAATGTATAGAATAAGCTAAACTTTGCTTTTCACGTACTTCATTAAATAATACGGAAGATGGGTCGCCGCCAAACATTGTATTAAACACAACACTAGCAAAATACTGTCTGTCGCCAAATTGTACTGGTAGTTTAAACCCCATATTTAATTTAGCTTGGTCTACTTCATCTGTCTCAACAATTTCTTGCGGCACTTTATCCCTTTGTGGCACAGGCGTCGCATGTGATAATTTGAATTGGAAAGGTTTGATATCGAAATAAGATTTAATTTGTGATTTTACTTTTTGTTCTTCTACGTTACCAACAACATAAACAGCACAATAATCATTAAGTAACATAGATTGGTATGTATCGTATAAAGTTTCAGGTGTTATATCTGCTATGTATTCTACTTGCCCTGATGCAAGATGGCGATAAGGTTGCTCGTTAAACATAAGCTTTAAAAGATTTAAAAAAGATATTTGAGACTTATTATCTATCATTGCTTCTAATTTTTTAGTTAGCAACGCTTTTTCTTGAGCAACAAAATTATTATCAAAACTTTGGTTAGAAATTAACGGATTCCAAACAATTTCTTTTAACAAATTTAATCCCTTTTCAAATAATGGCGTTTGATCTGAAAGATAACGCTCGTTGACTAACTCTAATGTAATAGTGATTACATGTTTATCTTTGAATTTTGAGACAAAGCTATTAACATATGCGCCATATAATTCTGAGAGGTGACGATTAAAAGCCTTATCTGTTGGCCATTGTTGGGTAGCACGCACTAATAACTTACTTAGTATAGAGCGTGCTGTCATTGTTTTGCTATCTAATGGCGCCATAAATTTCAATGTAATCGTCGTTGTTTTGAATTTAGTAGTTGGTAGTACTTTAATATGCAAATCGTTTTGCTTTTGATTTATGTTCAAATTCTCATACCCCGCTTTCATAATTTTATTATTATATACTATTTCTAACCGTTTTAAACTTTACTAAACTACTTTTGAAATAATTAAAAGAATAAAGTATTGGTTGATCATCCATATCGTAGTGAATTAATTTCAAGAGCATAAGTCCCTCATGTGGTGAGGCGTCTAAAACATCTGAAATATGTGGTTCATAACTAATAGCTTCAATTTCTGTTTCCGCATATGCTACTTTTTTAGAAGCGTAAAATTCAATTGCATTTAATAAAGATTCATCACTATTTTGATATTGCGCACATGTTAAATCTGTCGCAGGCAGTTTATCTAAACAATAAACAACTGGCATTCGGTCAGCCATTCTAACGCGTTCAATGATTGTGACTTGTGCTTTGTCAGGTACATTTAACCTTTTTGCATCTAAAGATGTAGCTGGCTTTTCGTCTAAATTAAGATATTCTGTACTAGCACGATATCCTTGATTTTCAATCATCTTGCTAATACTTACTAACTCATCTAATGGGTAGAAGAATGGGTGTAGCGGTTTAACACTAGCCCCTTCTTCTAAATTATTTGATAATACTTGTTCGGTAATAAGTTCGTCGACTGCGTCATATACATCGTCTGTTTTCACATTTAACTTTCTTGCTATATATAGGTTGCTCGGCAAATGATCACCTGGTTTTAATGCGCCAGAATTTATTTCTTGAATCATCCATTCTTTTACTTTATAAACAGAAGTTAATTCCATATTTACACCTCATCACTATCTAAATCCACAAGTATTTGTCTAGGTTTACTCCCTTTTTGTGGTCCAATAATTTGATTATGTTCTAAATCATCCATCAATCTTGAAGCACGATTGTAACCTATTCTAAATTGTCTTTGTAGTAACGATGTACTTGCTTTTTGTTGTTCGATTACAAATAAATATGCTTCATCGTACAGTGCATCTTCACTCTTCATTTCAGACTTTTCAACTGGCGCATCTGGCTCCATTTCTTTCACATAATTTGCTTTTTGCTGCTCTACGACATAATTCACGATATCTTGAACTTCTTGGTCACTTAAAAATGCGCCTTGGACACGTGTTCTTGTCGAACCGCCATTAGCCACATATAACATATCACCTTTACCAAGTAATTTATCTGCACCGCCACTATCAATAATTGTTCTGGAATCCGTTTGAGAACTTACAGCAAATGCGATTCTCGATGGTATGTTATTTTTGATCAGACCGGTAATCACATCTACCGACGGGCGTTGTGTTGCAATAATCAAATGAATTCCTGCAGCACGTGCCATTTGAGTAATACGTTGTATTGCATTTTCCACTTCTTTACCTGCAACCATCATCAAATCAGCTAATTCATCTACTATGACTACAATATAAGGTAGTTCAGATTGTTTTTCATCTAATTCTTCATTTTGTTTTCTAATCGCTTCGTTATAACCTTCAATATTTCTTGTAGAAGAATGCTGAAATAAATCATACCGTCTTTCCATTTCTGCTACTATTTTTTCTAAAGCTTGTGAAGCTTTATGAGGGTTAGTCACAACCGGTATGAGTAAGTGAGGAATGCCATTATATATGTTTAATTCCACCATTTTTGGATCAATTAACATCAGTTTAACCTCGTGTGGTTTAGCATTCAACAGAATGCTTGTGATGATACCATTAATACAAACGGATTTCCCGCTTCCTGTAGAACCTGCTACAAGTAAATGGGGCATTTTATTTAGCTCAACTGTAATAGGATCTCCTGAAATATCTCTACCTAACCCCACCTCTAATTTATTAGAAGCAGGGAATTTTTCATCTAAAACTTCTTTAAGTGAGACAAGCGATATCTTATCATTTGGAACTTCAATCCCTACCGCAGAACGACCTGGAATTGGAGCTTCTATACGTATATCTTTGGCAGCTAAAGCCAAAGCAATATCGCTGTGCAAATTGACAATTTTACTCACTTTAACCCCCTGTGCAGGTTGTATTTCGTATTGCGTAACTGCAGGACCTATTTTGATTTGTGTGACTTTAGCATCTACACCAAAGTTTTTCAAAGTATTCTCTAGCAGTTGACCTTTCTTTTGTACTTCTGCTTTAGATGTTGTTTTTTGTTTAGCTGGTTGTTTTAACAAAGTTAATGGTGGAATCTTATAGGCTTCATTTTCAACTTCCCCTGCTTCAGATATAGAGTTTGAAGCGTCTTCGTCAAGCTGTGATTCTTCTTGATCTGATTCAATTGATGATGGCTTGGTTACGCTTTGACTTTGATGATCAATAGGCTTTTGAGCCACGTGATTATCTTGGTCGTACACACGCTTTATGCTCTTATTTTTTTGTGCTTGGTCTTGTTGTGTAGACTCATTTTCATTATCACTATGCCCATATATCGGAATGACTTGTTGTTCAGACGTAGCATTACTGATTTCAGGTAAATCACTCACATCTTTCACAGTATTTTGTGCTTGCATCTGTTTTTCTTGCTCAGCTTGTTTTTCTGCTTTTTTCTCAGCTTTAATACGTGCTTTAGCATCTTTTTTAATTTTATTTTCTTTACGGCGCTCTTTAAGCTGTTCAGAAGCATCTTGACTTTTAACTTTCATTTTTTCAAATGCCACTTTAGATACGTCCCTATGTCTATTTTTTGTTAATAAAATAAAACTAGAAACCATTAATAATAAAGTAACTATCATAACTCCAACAATAGAAATCAATGGTACAAGCAACGTTAATAAATAATGTCCTAGTAAGCCCCCGCCAAAATTAGGAAATATAGTTTGTTTATAAGCATTATAAACATAAGACAAAACTGGCTCTCTAAGTGATTGCGCTTTATGGCTAAAATAATACACTACTTGCGTAACAAGTAATAAGGCTATTTGCAAAACAAATGCACCTGTTGTCCGACGCGTTTTGGGCAACGCCTTGTAGTAAGTGATAAATACTGTAGCAATTAATATTAATATATATGTCAGATATCTACTTGTACCAAACAAATAATTAAAGAAACTATCTATCATTGTACCTATAATACCTAATTGGAAAATACCAAGAATGATAGCGATAAAAACTACAATTGCTATAATATATCTTAAAGGACTTTCGCCCTGTTTCTTTTTATTGTTTGTTGATTTTTTTCTAGTATTCGATGTTTTTTTCTTTGCTGTTGATCTCTTTTTGGTTTGTGCCAACATTCACACCTTCTTTTCAAATCTAATTTATATTTGTTTATAATTAAATCATTTTATGTATTGTAATCATAGAAACCAGACAGCAAACTCATTTTCAATAAAATTGATTTGTCCCTCTGGTAGTAATATCCAAGGAAAGCGCACACAAAATCGGGAACTTTTGCATAAAAACTATTAAACTTCATAGACAGATTAATAAACTAAAATACATGTATCCTGGGATTTTAAAGTATTTAACGCCCCTACATTTTCGCTTTAGCTATTTTTATTGGAACGAAATCACGCAGTCATTTTTAGAAACATATGATTACTGTTCTCTCATTTCATTACATACTTATAATAACATAAAAGAGGTAAGACATTATTCGCTCTAAGTCTATTTAAAGGTTGTATGTACATTATATCTAGATATAACATACATATAATCTACTTTTAAATATTTTTCCTTAAGCGTTTGTCTAAACCTCTTTGTTTTAGAATAGAAATTATTAAATTTCAGATATTACTGGGATAATCATTGGACGGCGTTTTGTATTTTCAAAAAGCAACTTGCTGATTTGGTCACGCATACTTTGTTTGATTTCTGACCATTCAATTCGTTTTTCTTGTAGGCCCAATTCAACAATTTCACGCACTTTCTCTTCTGCTTCACTTAATAAAGCTTCACTTTCTCTAACGTAGACAAAGCCTCGCGACTGAATTTCAGGCCCAGCAGCTATTCGACGATTTTTTGGATCTAAAGTTACAACTGCAATAAAGATGCCATCTTCTGCAAGTAAATGACGATCGCGTAATACAATATTACCTACATCACCTACGCCAATACCATCAATAAGCACATTCCCAGAGTTTACTTTTTCATTTAAAATCATTTCTTCCCCATCATAATTAACGACATCGCCTTTTTCAACTAGGAATATTTTTTCAGGTTGCACACCTGCTTCATTAGCCAACTTAGCATGCGCAATTTGCATTTTAAATTCTCCATTTACTGGGATGAAGTACTCTGGCTTCATGATATTTATCATCATTTTTAATTCTTCCATACACCCGTGACTAGAGGTATGGATTTTCTTGCTATTTGGAATGATTTCTGCGCCTGCTCTGACAAGTTCATTTAATGTATTACCTACAATAACTTCCATGTTAGCAGATGCAGTAATTGCTAAGAAGACGGAATCTCCCTCTTCTATATTCATGATTTTGTGTTTCTTTTGCGCCATTTGACTTAAAGCTTCAACTGGTTCTCCTTGCATACCGGTAGCGATAATAATAACTTCATTTTTAGGATAATTATCAACTTCATTAATTGGTATAAGTAAATCTTTAGATATATCGAAATAACCTAATTTTCTAGCAATATTAAATGAACTTTCTAATGAACGTCCTAAGAATGATACTTTTCTATTAAGTCTTTGTGCAATGTTTAAAACTTGTTGAATACGAATAAAGTTAGAAGCATAACATGAAACAATTAATCTACCTCTGACTTTTGTAAATGCATCATACATATGTGATTCAATCACGTTTTCTGGTGTATTATAGCCTGGTTTCTCAGCTTCTGTTGAGTCACTAATCAAAGCAAATACGCCATCTTCACCTATCTCCGTCATTTTTTTCAAATCAGGTGCATAATGTCCTTGTAAACTTTGGTCAAATTTAAATTCCCCTGTGTATACAATTGCACCATATGATGTGTGTATACAAATGCCTAGGCTATCTGGGATGCTGTGTGTTGTATTAAAGAACGTGACATTCACGCCTTTAAAACGCATGATAGATTCATTATTAACTGTATAATATCTCACTTTTTTATTAATGTTACGGGCTTTCATATTTTCTTTAATTAATGCGATTGTTAACTTAGAACCATAAACTGGTGCGTCAACTTGTTCAAGCACATAAGTTACAGCCCCTATAGCATGCTCGTGCCCGTGCGTAAGAAAAATGCCTTTTAATCTATCCTTGTTTTCTATTACGTATTGAATATCAGGAATGACAATATCGACGCCCAGCATTTCATCTTCTGGGAACATCAATCCTGCATCTAACATAAACATTTCGTCGTCTACTTCAACGATATACATATTTTTCGCAATCTCTCCAACTCCTCCGAGCGGGATAATGCGAATATTTTTATTTTTTTTCTTAATTAAACTCAAAATGTTACCTCCTATTTAAATTACCCGTCCATATGTAAACTCATAGTTTATTATAAGTTAAAATAGGCCTTATGTACACTATTAAAGTAGCTACCCTATTTATCATAAATGATACAGGTTATTCGCTTTTATGATTGGGAAAGTAACTCACAATAACGCTAGATAGATTGGATTCAGTTTTTATGTAAATGATTTAGTATTTAAAACGGAATTGCATTGATAAAAAACACAACTGTAACTCATAAATAGTGGGAAATAAAAAAAGAAACCAGTTTTTCTGATTGGAACATTTTTACAATAGAATCTCGAAAATTCTATTGTAAGAAGTTCTCATCATTTTACTAGTCTCTACGCATACATGCTATTTAGATAACAATGCTTTATGTGAGGCATTTACTCTACCTTGTTTATCAATTTCTGTAACTTTAATTTTAAATGTGTCTCCTACTTTCAACACATCTTCTACTTTATTGATACGTTCATTCGCAATTTGAGAAATGTGTACAAGCGCATCTTTACCTGGGAATAGTTCAACGAAAGCACCATACTTTTCAATACGTTTTACTTTGCCGTCGTATACTTCTCCCACTTCTGCTTCACGCGTAATTTCTTCAATGATACTGCGCGCTTTTTCAATTGCTTCTTTATCAACTGCACCAATAAATATTGTACCGTCTTGTTCAATATCTAATTTAACACCAGTTTCGTCAATAATTTCATTGATTTTTTTACCGCCAGGTCCAATAACATCTCTAATTTTTTCCGGTTTGATTGTCATTGTTACAACTTTTGGTGCGAAAGCACTTAATTCGCTACGTGGTGTATCAATCGTTTGAAGCATGTGATCTAATATATCTAGGCGACCTGCTCTAGCTTGCTCTAGCGCTTCTTTGATAATTTCTTTAGTTAACCCGTCAATTTTAATATCCATTTGAATAGCAGTAATACCTTCAGATGTACCTGCTACTTTAAAGTCCATATCGCCAAGCGCATCTTCCATACCTTGGATATCAGTCAATATAGTATAACTATCGTCTCGTGTAACTAATCCCATAGCGATACCAGCAACTGGTGCTTTAATTGGCACACCTGCATCCATTAACGCTAATGTTGAACCACAGATAGAAGCTTGAGAAGATGAACCATTTGATTCTAATACTTCACTTACAATTCTTACTGTATATGGAAAATCTTTAACATCTGGAATAATATGGCTTAACGCACGTTCTCCTAGTGCACCATGTCCAATTTCACGACGACCTGGTGAACGAACTGGACCTGTCTCGCCAACTGAGTAATTAGGGAAATTGTAGTGATGCATAAAGCGTTTTTGCTCTTCTTCACCAAGTCCATCTAGGATTTGGTATTCACTCATTGAACCTAAAGTTAATACTGAAAGGGCTTGAGTTTGTCCTCTTGTAAACAACCCAGAACCATGTGTTCTTGGCAAAATACCAACTTCTGATTCTAAAGGCCGAATTTCGTCCGTTTTACGACCATCAGGTCTAATTTTCTCTTCTGCTATTAGACGTCTAACTTCTTCTTTAACTAAGTCATCTAAAATACTATAAACTTCTTTGATTAAATCTTCATTTTCGTCATCATTTTCATCAACGAATACTGCTGCAACTTTTTCCTTAAGTGCATCTAAATTGATATCACGTTGTTGTTTATCAAAAGTTAACACTGCATCTTTTAATCCATATGATGTTGTTAAATTCTTAACTTTTTCAACAAGTGTTTCGTCTTTTTCAACTGGAACAAACGCTTTTTTCTCTGGTTGAATATGATCAATAATTTCTTCTTGGAAGCTAACTAAACGCTGAATTTCTTGATGTCCAAAAAAGATAGCTTCAAGCATTTCATCTTCTGTGATTTCACTCGCACCAGCTTCTACCATATTTACAGCATCTTTATGACCTGCAACCTCTAAGTCAAGACGAGACACTTCTTTTTGTGCAACTGTAGGGTTAATCACGTATTCGCCATCAACGTAACCTACATTCACACCTGCAATGGGCCCTTGGAAAGGAATATCAGAAACACTCAATGCCATTGATGAACCTATCATCGCTGCCATCTCAGGAGAACAATCTGGATCAGCGCTTAATACTGTATTCATAATTTGGACGTCATATCTATAACCTTTTGGGAAAAGCGGTCTGATTGGTCTATCAATCAAACGTGCTGTTAATGTAGCTTCGTCACTTGGACGTCCTTCACGTTTTTTAAAGCCACCTGGTATTTTACCTGCAGCATACATTTTTTCTTCATAGTTAACCATTAATGGGAAAAAGTCACCATCACGAGGTTCTTTTGAGGCGACAGCAGTTGATAACACGACTGTTTCACCATATCTAACAAGTACCGCACCGTTTGCTTGTTTTGCAAGCTGTCCCGTTTCAATCGTTAAAGATCTATTTGCCCATTCAGTTTTAAAAACTTTTTTCTCTTGAGACATTATGAATCTCCTCTCATTTATCTATTAGTCCTATCATATCATTTATCAATCATTATTTATATTAGTATATAACTTATTATATAGTTTCAAATATCAAATTATAAAAAAGGGAAAGACCCCAAAGGTTCTTTCCCCATTCATATACGTCTAAAGATTAACGACGAATACCTAATGATTTAATTAATTCACGGTAACGTTGAATATCTTTGCTACGTAAGTAGTTTAATAAGTGTCTACGACGACCTACCATTTTTAATAGTCCACGACGTGAATGGTGGTCTTTCGTATGTTCACGTAAGTGAGTGTTTAATGCAGTAATTTCTGCAGTTAACACAGCGATTTGTACTTCTGGAGAACCAGTGTCCGCTTCGTGTGTACGATATGCTTTAATTAATTCATTTTTACGTTCTTGTGAAATTGCCATAGTCAATTTCCTCCTTTTTATTTTTATGCGCCTTTATCTGAGCAGACCGTCGGAGTCTCGAACTGCCAAGGTAAAGGTGCCTTCAATGTGCGAAACACATTAGACTTAAATATTATATGATATTTCGTCGCCAAAATCAACAGAAAGTAAGTATTTCGCCTTTTCTTTATCTTTATTCATTTGTTCTACTAAAGGGTCAATACCATCAAATTTAACTTCTGGTCTTAAATAATGATGCCAATAAACAATGACGCGCTCACCATAAATATTTTCATGAAAATCAAACAAGTTAACTTCTATGACCACTTGAGCCTTAGAAGGGTCATGGAATGTTGGTTTCACACCAACATTTGCGACGCCACGATAAATTATTTCTTCAGCGCCTATTTTCATACTTACGGCATAGACGCCGTTTTTAGGTAACACGTAATCTCCACTGGGTTGTACATTTGCAGTTGGGAAACCAATTGTACGTCCGCGTTTCTCACCTTGTACAACTGTTCCTTTGATAAGATAGCGATAACCTAACTCATCATTTGCTTTTTGTAATTCTCCGCTTTTCAGCGCTTTTCTAATTTCAGTAGTAGATATTTTTTCTGATTTAATTTCTTGTTTACTCACGATAGTTGTATTAAATTCGGACATTTCACTTAATATGAGCATGTTACCTTTACCAAATTTACCAAAGGTGAAATCAAATCCTGCTATCACTTCTTTAACATGATTATTAATAATATAGTCTTGAATAAACTCTTCTGCGCTGACGTTTGCAAATTTAGAAGAAAAATTAATGACGATACAATAATCAATACCATAAGATTCTAAAATTTCTATTTTATCTTGAATAGGTGTTAAATAATCCGTTCGTTTAAGTTTAGGATTTAACACCACTGACGGATGGGGATCAAAAGTCATTACTGCTTTTTTTAAATCCGATTCTTGTGCTTTTTTTTCTAAAGTATCAAATACCTCTGCATGGCCTTTGTGCATGCCATCAAAGAAGCCAAAAGCCATTGCAACATCTTCTGAAATATATTGATCTTTTTGAATTGGATGAGTTACTTCAATTACTTTCATGCGTATTTCTCCTTTAGTTAAATACCTTCTTGGGTTTAATTTCATATGGTTTATCTGGATGTGGTGTATAAATGGCTAACGCCTTATTATCTTTCATGTCAAACATCACAACCACCGTATCAATTGGTTGCTCAAATTCATTTACATTAAATTTTTGACCGTTTAGAATCTGAAATTTTTGTTTTTCATTTGAAATGTCAATTCTTTTCAGACCTTTCAATCCATATTCTATAGGAAAAAGGCATGCTTGTAATGTTTCATGCTCATGTAGTGACTTGATGTCGTCGACCGCCAAACTATCCTTAATATCAAAACCACCACTTTGTGTTCTAGTTAATTGAGACATGTGCGCCGGTAAGCCGAGTGCTTTCCCTATATCTGTTGCCAACGTTCTAATATAAGTTCCCTTTCCACATTCCACGTGGATATCAAATTGACAACCATGGTTTGTAAAACGTAAGTCAGATACCCGTTGAATATTATAAATTTTAACTTCTCTAGATGGTCTTTCTACTGTTTCATTATTTCTTGCATATTCATAAAGTTTTTTTCCCTTTACTTTTACTGAAGAATACATGGGCGGAATTTGAGTAATAATTCCTTTAAATTGATCTAAAGTATAATCCACTTGTTCAGATGACACCGCATTTTCCTTGATTATCTCTTTTTCTAAAATGTCACCAGTTTGGTCTTCTGTAGTGGTGCTGTACCCTAAATAGACAGTTGCAGCATAGTTTTTGCCCATTTCCATAATGTAGTCACTCACCTTAGTAGCTGACCCTATACAAATTGGCAACACGCCTGATACTTCTGGATCTAACGTACCAGTATGTCCTACTTTTTTTGTCTTCAAAATTTTTCTCAATTTAAATACAATATCGTGACTTGTTAAACCACGATCTTTGTAAACTGGCAATATACCATTATACATGCTTACGCCACCTTTAAACGTTCTTTTATATCATTCCTTATTTATATTAAC
Source organism: Staphylococcus sp. GDY8P131P (assembly GCF_017891975.1). NCBI lineage: Bacteria > Bacillati > Bacillota > Bacilli > Caryophanales > Staphylococcaceae > Staphylococcus > Staphylococcus sp. GDY8P131P. Next base: position 72,405 of record NZ_JAESKF010000017.1, on the reverse strand, counting down.
ACGTATTAACAAATAAATGGCCATAAAAAAGCTGAAACAACAACCTTAAAGGTTTCCTGTTTCAGCTTGCTTATATTAATCATTTTTGTGTAAATCTTGTATCATTCTTTCAATTTTATTTCCGTAATCGATTGATTCATCATACTCAAATTTGATTTCTGGAACAATTCTTAATCTCATTCTTGAACCAATTTCAGATTTTATAAAACCTTTTGCTTTTTCTAAACCTTTAAACGTATCTTCAATTTGTTTGTCATTTCCAAGTACAGTTAAATAAATTGTTGCAATAGATAAATCATTTGTTAATTGCACATCAGTAATGGTTAGAAAACCAATTCTTGGGTCTTTCACTTTATTGTTAACGATATCCATAACTTCTTGTTTCATTTGTTCGCCAACGCGTTCAGCTCTCATATTCATAAATTTCACCTCACATATATCATACTACATGTATACTTCCCTTACTAACAGATTATATGACAGTTTATTTCATACCGTCAAACAAATTTCATTCAATTTTTTATTCATGAAAAATGACATAATGCCATAATTCCCTGTTCTATCCAAATATTTTATTTAATACATTTGTATAAGTGGCTAAAACAAAAACATATTTTTACTATTTTGTTAATCATAATCATTAAAGTATTCTAAAAACAGAATATTGCGATCTGAATCCATTGTATGACACATTAACTTAGGCTAGTTTTATAAAATGACAAAGCGTTTATACCTCTCCCTGTAATTTAAGAATATGATATCAATTTATGCTTTATTTAAACTATATACTGTTAATGGTGTCAGTAATTTTAACATATTTCTTTATTACCTAACTGTTATTATATTTTATAACAACAGTTAGGCACAATTTATATTGCCAAACTGTATTTTAATGAAACATTATTACATTTTCAAGACAATACATATTTCTAAATCGCTAATCAAGCACGTTATTTAAATTTTAAAATTTCTAAAATAATTATAATTATTTTTTATTCACTTAAAATTTTACACGTTATAGAAATGAAACATGTTATAATTTAAGCTAATTAGATATTTGACTGTCTATTAAATTAGTTAGGAGCGTGTATATTTGGATAAACCAGAGAGATTGCTTTATATTTATACTCGTTTGTTAAATGGAAAGAAATTGAGTAAAGAAGAACTAGCACAAAGCCTTAACGTTAACATTAGGTCAATACAAAGAGATTTCAGTGATATAAATAATTTTTTATACGAAGATCAAGAATGGGAAGGATTAAATGGCAGAATCGTTTACGAAAACAATATAGGTCGGCACCGTCTTAGAATTGACCGTTTTAAGTTTAAAAATCACAGAATCCTCAACTTACTGTTTAGAATGAAAAGTTTCACCCCTAATATTCATGAAGATACATATAATTTGATATTAGGATTAAATGCACATTCTAATTTAGCAGAAAAGCTACTGTCTAACACTTTATTAAATCAATTTCATATTAATCGTGAATTAACTGAATCAACCTTAATTTTGAAAATTCAACTCGCTATTGAAAATAATCAAATGATTTCAATCAACGATATAAATCACCAGACATTTAAAGTTATCCCAATCTATACACGATACTTCAATAAACGTTTTTGGGTTACTTATTTATACAATGGCAACATCCACATCCATGATTTAACTTCCATCAATCACGTTTACCAGCATGATGAATCTTTTGATAATAGCGTTTTTATGAAAACCCCAACTGTCACTATAAACATTCACAATTCAATTTGGTCTGAAATAAAATCACAATTTATAATTATGACAGCAAATATAGACGACAATTATGTTAACGCTGAACTTATTATTTCAAAAAAAGAATGCTTTACCCTTGCACTTGAATTTCCTCAATTAATTACCTTATTAAAACCTTCGCAATATGTTGAAGACTTTAAAATTAAATTAAAATCGTTATTTAAAAACTATGATATCTAAAATAGCAAAAGGATGATTTTCATTTTTAAAAAACGAAAATCACCTTTTTCAAGTTGTACAAACTAATATTTAATCAATGAAGCAGTTCAGCTGGACGCTGAATCGCTTTTAGCTTTTGTATAAAATCAGAATTCCCTTGATCACGTTCTATTTTTTGTTGCTTATTCCAATTATAGTAATCCGTTTTACTCAATGTTTCTTTTTTTCTTAGCCGAGTAATATGTTCTTTATAACTTAACACATTGCAGACAGTAATATGCCTATTCTGTTTAGAAGAAAGTACGAATAAATTTTCTACAAGGTATTGATACAATTCGCTATCTGCGAAATTTTTAAATATGGATATAAACAATTCTTCTTCACTAACAATATAAATTCTTGGTTTTTCATCATTAATAATTTTTAACATAAGTTCAAAATTCATTTCTTGTGAGGGTAAATAATGGTTGAATGTTAAAAAATCTTTAGGTAATCCTGCTGTATGCCCTGTTTGATATGGGAAGAAATTCATTACCATTACTCTGTTAGGATTAATCCTAAATTGCTTTAGGATTGATCCATTGCTATATAAATATTTTTCAAACCAACAATGCCTATCCAAGTAGGGGAGAAATATTTTTTGACCATTCATTTTTAATTTACCTTGAATATCACTTAACACTCTGTTGCGATAACGTAATACTACTTCTACTGGTAAGTTCGGATCATTAATTTTAAAATCGTTTTCTGCTTGTTTTTTCAATATAACAATATCTGCTGATTCAGGATTACCAAAGTAAGGTCTAGCTATTGCAGGACTTATTTCTGCATTTTCTTGAACCACGCGTTGTCTGTTTTTATTAATTTTAACTTTTCCATTTGCGTAATCAACCATTTTTTTAAATCTTGGTATCTCACTGAAATTATCCCCAAAATGTTTTTTTAAATATGCTAAATCTTGTGGGTGCAAGAAAGCAGTTGTGTCATTATTTTTTACCATTTTATTTAAGGTATCTAAATCATAAATAGAGTTATATTGAGCCATGTATTCCTGCCAAAATTCATTGATTTCTTTTAAATATTCACTCATAACTTATAACCTCCTATTTATCTTAATTTTAATTAAGTATATAGACAACTAGTGTCTATGTTAAAGGTATTAAGCAATCTCACTATATTTTTTACACTCATTTACAATCATAAAAAGACGGGATTTAAATTTTAATTTTTGAACATTAAATTAGTGATTTGAGAAAATATTGAGTTAATCTCATTTTCAAAAACTGTATTATTAGCATATTATACCTCTTACCCACAAGATAACATATTCAACATAAAAAGACCGTAAGCTAATATAAATTTTTAGCTCACGGTAATTAATCATTTTATAATGAAACTTGTCTTAATTGATATAGCGTGTTTTTGTTTAATAATTATCTTTTAATTTCAACCATTTCAAAGGCTTCAATAATGTCGCCTTCTTTTAAGTCATTATATTTCTCAATTGTAATACCACATTCATAGCCTTGTGCTACTTCTTTAGCATCATCTTTGTAACGTTTTAATGTGTCAAGTTCGCCTTCAAATTGCACAATACCATCACGAATAACACGTACGCCAGCGTTCCTAGTAATTTTACCATCTGTAACATAACTACCAGCAATGGTACCAACTTTTGATACTTTAAATGTTTGACGTACTTCCGCTTGTCCAATGATTTGCTCTTCGTATTCTGGGTCTAACAAGCCTTTCATTGCAGCTTCAATTTCTTCAATTACACTGTAAATTACACGATGTAATCTCATATCTACGCCTTCAGCTTCTGCTGCACGTTTTGCTCCAGAGTCAGGTCTCACATTAAAGCCGATGATAATACCGTTTGAAGCATTTGCTAATGTCACATCTGATTCGTTAATCGCACCAACTGCTGTGTGTATAATACGAACGTTTACGCCCTCTACTTCAATTTTCATTAAGGACGCTGCAAGTGCTTCTACTGAACCTTGAACATCACCTTTAATAATTACGTTTAAATCTTTCATTTCACCCTGTTTCATTTGCTCGAATAGGTTATCTAATGACACGCTCTTACTTTCTTGACGTTGTTGTAATACATTAGCTTCATGACGTGCTTCACCGATACGTCTTGCTTGTTTTTCGTCTTTAAATACAACAAAACGATCGCCTGCTTGAGGCACATCATGAATGCCTGTTATTTCAACCGGTGTAGAAGGGTTTGCTGATTTAATACGTTGCCCTAAATCGTTAACCATTGCACGGATTCTACCATGAGTGTTACCAACAACTAATGCATCACCGACATGTAATGTACCATTTTGAACTAAAAGTGATGCAGAAGGTCCACGTGATTTATCTAATTCAGCTTCAATCACTGTTCCTACTGCTTTCTTACTTGGGTTAGCTTTTAATTCTTGCATTTCAGAAGTCAATACAATCATTTCTAGTAAATCTTCAATACCTTCACCACTTAATGCAGATAGTGGAACGAAAATTGTATCGCCGCCCCAATCTTCAGGTATTAAACCATACTCTGTTAATTCTTGCATAACACGGTCTGGGTTAGCAGTTGGTTTATCAACCTTATTAACCGCTACTATAGTTGGCACATTAGCTTCTTTAGCATGGTTAATGGCTTCGATTGTTTGTGGCATAACGCCGTCATCCGCCGCTACTACTAAAATTGTGATGTCTGTTACTTGTGCACCACGCGCACGCATCGTTGTAAAAGCTGCGTGTCCTGGTGTATCCAGGAATGTGATTTTCTTGCCATCATTTTCGATTTGATATGCACCAATGTGTTGAGTGATACCACCAGCTTCTGCTGCTGTTACCTTTGTATGACGAATAGAATCTAATAATGTTGTTTTACCGTGGTCAACGTGACCCATAATTGTAACAACTGCAGGTCTTTCTACTGCATCTTCGTCTTCTGTTTCGTCATCAAAGTAAATCGATAAATCTTCTTCATCGATTACAACTTCTTTTTCAATCTCTACGCCATAATCACCAGCGATTAATTCCAAAGTTTCGTCATCTAATGATTGGTTAATATTTGCCATTATGCCTAATAAGAATAATTTTTTAATAATTTCTGATGAATCTACATTTATTTTTTCTGCAAGTTCTCCAACAGTTATACCTTCTTGATAAGTAATTTGTGAAGGTATTTCTTTTGGTTCTTCTTGTTTAGTTTGCTTATTCTTTTTATTATTTTTGTTGTTTTTATTATTCTTTTTATTGTTTTTATTATTTTGCTTTTGGTTATTACTAGTGTTGTCTTTTTTATTAGGTTTATTATTTGTCGTTTTTTGTTGGCTTTGACCTTGTTGTTGTGATTTCTCTGATTGTTTAGCTTGTTCAGGTTTATATACTTTATCTAATGCCTTAATTTGGTCGTCTTCTAACGTTTGCATGTGGCTCGTTACCTCAACGTCCATTTTCTTTAATTCATCTATAATATCTCTACTTTTTAATTTTAAATCTTTGGCGTATTCGTAAATTCTTTTTTTACTCATATAGTCACTCCTTACGATATTCATCAATCATTGACACTAGCTTTTTAGCAAAGCCTTGATCAGTGATTCCAATGTTTACTCGTTCTGCTTTACCTAAAGCTTGTCCTAATTCAGCTCTTGTTCCAAATATACGAAATGATATATGGTAACTTTCACATTTGTTCTGAAACATTTTTATTGTGTTTTCAGAAGCATCAGTTGCAATAATTACGAGCTTTAGTCTGTTTTTCTTTAAGTCATTTAAAATGACTGACTCACCTGTTTTAACTTTTCCAGCACGCATTGCTAAACCTAAAAAATTTACGATTTTCTCTAAGGTCATTTAGGTATCTCTTCACGATAAATAAGACGTATAATTTCTTTATACACTGGGTCTAATGTTTCAGCATCAACTTTAAAGTATTTTTCTAAAACACCTTGTTTTTGTGCTTCTTCTACTAATTTAACATCTTTTGATACATAAGCACCACGCCCTTGTTGTTTTCCAGTAGCATCAGCAAAAATTTTGCCTTCTTTATTAATAACAACTCGTATCATATCTTTTTTAGGATGCATTTCATTTGAAAGTATACATTTACGCATTGGAATCTTTTTCTTTTTCATAAAGCTCACTCCAAATTATTTTTCAGTGTCTTCTTCAGAAATTACATCAGCATCATCTTTTACTTCTGTTTCTGATTCAGCTGTTGTATCGAATGCTTCTGGATCAGCATTGTATGTTTTTAAATCATTATCTTCAGTTTCATCAGTGTTTTCGTTTTCCGCTATTTCTTCTGATTCCTCTGATGGATAAACACCTGCAGCTCTAGCGTCTGTTTCTGATTTAATATCAATTTTCCAACCAGTTAATTTAGCAGCTAAGCGCGCATTTTGGCCACGTTTGCCAATCGCTAATGATAACTGATAATCTGGCACAACTACAACAGTTGATTGATTTGCTTCATCAACAATAACTTGTAAAACTTGAGATGGACTTAACGCATTTTTCACGAATACTTTTGGATCTTCGTTCCATTGAACGATATCAATTTTTTCGCCACCGAGTTCTTCTACAACCGCTTCAACACGAGAACCTTTAGCACCTACACACGCACCCACAGCATCTATATCTGGGTTGTCAGAATGTACGCTGATTTTAGAACGATCGCCAGCCTCACGGGCAACAGATTTAACAATTACTGTGCCATCAAAAATTTCCGGGACTTCTTGTTCAAATAAGCGTTTTAATAATCCTGGATGGCTGCGTGAAACATAAATTTGCGGCCCTTTTGTTGTTTGTTCTACTTTATTTACATATACTCTGATTCTTTCGTTAGGGATGTAACTATCATTAGGGCTTCTTTCAGCTTCAGACAATACTGCCTCTGTACGTCCTAAATTTACATAAACATAACGATGGTCAACTCTATCTATTAACCCATTAACAATATCGTCTTCTTTATCGATAAATTCATCGTATAATATTTCGCGCTCAGCGTCACGTAAACGTTGCATTACAGCTTGTTTAGCAGCTTGTGCACCTACGCGACCAAAATCATTAGGCGTTACATCTTCTTCATAAACATCGCCCACTTCATAAGCTGGATTTTTAACTAAAGCTGTGCTTAAGTCAATTTCTTCTCTATTATCCATCACTTCTTCTACAACTTGTTTACGCGCGATAACATGGAAAGTACCTTCATCCATGTTTAATTCTACACGAACGCTTCTTGCACTATCGTAATTTTTTTTATAAGCAGTAATTAGTGCTGCTTCAATTGCATCAATTAAAACTTCTCTTGGAATCTTTTTTTCTTTTTCTAAATATTCTGTAGCTAATAATAATTCATTACTTGACACGGCTTATCATCCTCCTCATCACATTAAAGCATTACAGCATGACGTGCTTTAGCGATTTTATTTCTTGGAATTTCAACTTGCTTTGTTTTTGACTTTTCTTTAACTTCCATAGTAATCGTTTCACTTGTTACCTCTTTTAAAATACCTAACCACTCTTTCCCGCCTTCAATTGGCGCATATAAAGAAACAAAAACGGGTTTTGAAACGGCATTTTGGAAATCTTTTTCTTTTTTTATAGGTCTTTCGGCACCTGGAGAAGCCACATCTAAGTAATACATTTCCTGAATAGGATCTTCTGCATCCATCATTTCACTGATTTTTTCAGATGCTAAGGCGCAATCATTTAAATCGACGCCACCTTCTTTATCAATAGATACTCTCAAGAAGCGATCCTTACCTTCTTTTGTGTATTCGACTTCTACTAATTCAAAATTTAAGTCGTCAAGGACGGGTTGAATGATTGATTCAACTTGCTCAGTTACTTTACTCATACTGACCTCCTTTTTTGGCAAATAGAAAAGAGCGGGTATAACGCCCACTCTTCCTGCCTGAGTCTAATTTTTTAAGCAACATTATTATACCATATGTTTATTTTCTATACAAACAACTATATCTTTTCACATATGGGATGATAGCTAAACATCACACGGCTTTCCTTTAAACTTGCATTTAATACTTAAATACCATTTATTACTTGCACTTTTACATATCAAATATAGATAATTGCGCTTTATCTGGTAAGTTTGGTAATGAACCTAGTTCATCTAAATATTCAATAACTTTTTGTGATAAACCAGCTTTTTTATTCAAATCTTCCTTAGATAAAAATGGACCTTCTTCACGTGCTTCAACAATTCTTTTCGCAACGTTTTCACCTAATCCAGGCACAGATATAAATGGTGGGATCAAACTATCATCTTCAATTATAAAATCAAACGCTTTACTTTTTTCTAAGCTGATTGGCTGCATACGGTAACCACGTTGAGCCATTTCATTCATGATTTCTAGTACAGTTAAAGTATCTTTTTCTTTTTTAGCTAAATCCATATAACGTGAATACATATCATTTACAGTGTTTCTGATGCCGTCTTTATCTTTAATCATTGATAATAAATCAAAATCAGATGCACGAACTGTAAAATAGCTAGCATAATAATAAAGTGGATAGTGCACTTTGAAATAAGCGATACGTACTGCCATTAGTACGTAAGCTGCAGCATGGGCTTTAGGGAACATGTATTTAATTTTTCTACATGAATCTAAATACCAATCTGGCACTTCATTGTCTACCATTGCTTCTACCATATCATCGGTAAGGCCTCTACCTTTACGAACAAACTCCATAGTCTTAAATGCTAATGAAGGCTCCAAGCCATTATACATTAAATAAACCATAATATCGTCACGACAACAAATTACACTCGATAAGTCACAAGTACCTGAACGAATTAAATCTTGCGCATTACCTAGCCACACATCTGTACCATGTGACAAACCAGAAATCCTAACTAATTCTGAAAAAGTCGTCGGTTTCGTATCTTCCAACATTTGTCGCACAAACCCTGTACCAAACTCAGGCACGCCAAAAGTACCTGTTTTACATAAAATTTGTTCTGAGGTCACGCCTAATGGTTCTGGAGAACTAAAGATACCCATTGTTTCTTTATCATCAACAGGGATTGTTTTAGGATCGATACCAGATAAATCTTGTAACATACGAATCATCGTTGGGTCATCGTGACCTAAAATATCAAGTTTTAGGACATTATCATGTATTGAGTGGAAGTCAAAATGTGTTGTCATCCATGCAGATGATTGATCATCTGCTGGAAATTGAACGGGTGTAAAGTCGTAAATATCCATATAGTCTGGAACAACGATAATGCCCCCTGGATGCTGTCCAGTCGTACGTTTGACACCAGTACACCCTTTAACTAATCTATCTACTTCGGCTCCTCTTTTATGAATACCTTGGTCGTTTAAAAAGCCTTTTACAAAACCAAATGCTGTTTTTTCTGCCACTGTGCCTATCGTACCAGCACGGAACACTTTATCTTCACCAAACAATACTTTTGTATAGTTATGCGCTTCAGGTTGATATTCACCACTAAAGTTTAAGTCAATATCAGGTACTTTATCACCTTTGAAACCTAAGAATGTTTCGAATGGGATGTCTTGTCCTTCTTTAATTAAATCACAACCACATGTTCCACACTTTTTATCTGGTAAATCAAAACCAGAACCGACCGAACCGTCATTGAAAAATTCACTTTGTTTACACTGTGGGCAAATATAGTGAGGCGGTAGTGGGTTAACTTCAGTAATTTCAGTCATCGTCGCTACAAAGCTTGAACCGACTGAACCACGGGAACCTACTAAATAACCATCGTCTAATGATTTTTTCACAAGTCTTTGTGATATTAAATAAATCACAGAGAAGCCATTCCCGATAATACTTTCTAATTCTTTTTCTAATCGGTCGATGACAATTTGAGGCAAGTCTTCACCGTATAAAGCTCTGGCGTTTGAATAACTCATCTCTCGAATTTCATCGTTGGCACCTTCCATACGTGGTGTATACAATTCATCTTTGATCGGCACAACACGTTCGATGCGGTCAGCTAATTCATTTGTATTTTTAATGACTAATTCATATGCTTTTTCTTCACCTAAGAAATGTAATTCATCTAACATTTCATCTGTGGTTCTAAAATGCGCCTCAGGTAATGTACTACGATTTAAAGGGTTACCAGGCTGGGATGCGATTAAAATTTTACGTGCAATAGCATCATGCTCATTTAAATAATGTGCATTACCCGTAGCAATCACCGGAATATTATTTGCGTCACCAGCTTGGATTAAACGGTCATATATTTCATGCAATGTTTTATTATCTCTAACCAGTTCTCTATCTATTAAGTCTTGGTACAATGCTGGTGGCTGAACTTCAATAAAATCATAATATTTAGCTATTCTCTCAACTTGTGACTGATCTTTTTGCATAACTGCGGTGAAAACTTCTCCTTCATCACATGCTGAGCCAACAAGAATACCTTCACGATACTCATCTAAAAGTGAACGTGGAATTCTTGGCGTTCTATAATAATATTTAACGAGCGATGCACTCACTATTTTAAATAAATTCTTGAGTCCCTGTTGGTTTTGAACGATAAGTGTTACATGGTTAGGGCGAGCTCGTTTATATGCATCTTCATTAGATAAAGAGGTGTTGATATCTTGATGATTAGAAACTTCTGCTTCTTCTAATTGTTTTAGCATTTTAATAAAAATGTAAGCTGTAGCTTCTGTATCATAAATCGCTCTATGGTGTTGTGTTAATTCTACACCATATTTTTTAGCTAAGAAGTTTAGGCCATGTTTACCATACTCTGTATTGATCGTTCTTGATAATTCCAACGTATCAATCACACCGTTAGTTGAGGCGCCTAGATCAGCTTTTTCATAACCTGTGTCGATAAAGCCCATATCAAATGAAGCATTATGGGCTACAAAGATGGCATCTCCAACCCATTCTTTAAATTCTGTGAGTACTGTTTCAATTTCAGGAGCATCTACTAACATATCGTCAGAAATATGCGTTAAATTTTTAATTGTTTCAGATAATCGTTCATGTGGATTACTGAAACGTTCAAATTTATCAATGATTTCTCCCTCTTTCACTTTAACGGCTGCAAGTTCAATAATTTTATCGTATTGGTTAGATAAACCTGTTGTCTCAACGTCAAACACAACATATGTTGCAGTTTTTAAGTCTATATCCTGTGGCTTATAAGCGATAGGTACACCATCATCTACCAACATACCTTCCATGCCATAAATCATTTTAATACCATTTTTTTCTGCAGCAGCATGCGCATCTGGAAATGCTTGTACAACATTATGATCAGTAACTGCTATAGCTTTATGACCCCATTTTGCAGCTTGATCTACATATGCACTTATATTAGGTATGCCGTCCATCTGGCTCATCGAAGAATGTAAATGGAATTCAACGCGTTTTTCTTCAGCTTTATCTTGTTTAACTGCTTTCTTGATTTCTTCAATATCAGACATCATCATTACTAAGTCACGCACAAAAGAATCTTCTTCTATTCGACCTTGAGCGCGAACCCATTTACCTACACTTAAAGCTTTAAAATGCGCTAAATCGTCTTTGTTTTTTCTAGTAAACATTTTTAGCACTAAAGAATCTGTATAGTCTGTAACTTTCAACTCTACAATATGGCGTCCACTTTTTAGTTCTTTTAAGTTGATATCAAAGATAACACCTTCTACTGCAACTTTAAATTCTTCTTCTATGATGGATTCAATAGGTTTTACATTTTCTATTTGAATTGGTTTTCCAATTTGACATTTAGCGACAGTGCTTTCGTTATTATCTTGTTGTTTTGCTTTTTCAGCTTTCATTTTTTCTAATTTCTCTGTAGCTTCACGTGCGCTTTGCTCATCTTCTTGTTGAATATGAGCTTCGAGTGATGCTAAATCGTCACCGTTAGATGCATTATCTGTTTCAAATAATATTCTACTAATAGCAAATCCACATTGTTGAAAGGCTTTAATCAAACTGCCATTACAAGCTTTGTCAAAGTGATCACGTTCTATATCATTTTGACACATAACTTTGATGACATCTCCTGACATAATCAAACGTTTTTGTTTAAGTTGCCCTTTTACTTTTGGTGATAATTTAGTTTGATCAATACAGTGGCTAAAGTATTTCATTGCATATTCATCTTGATTCGCCTTATTCGTTATCGTGAAATTGCAATCTACTTTAGCTATTGTTTTAAATTCTTCAGTGATTGCATGTTTGAATAATAGATAATCTTCTATAGATAAAAAGTATGGAAATGTTATCTGAAATACCCAAGTTCGGTCGGTCGTTTTAACATCTACACGTGTTAATTCACTTTGTTCTAAAATTTCTGGGTCCAAATGGTCTGCAATTTTTATTTGGTCAGCTAGGATTTTAAATTTTTCCTGATTTGTCATTGACAAGACGATAACCACCTTACTAATAATTACACTACGTTTCCTGTTTTTAATATTCACTTTAAATATCAGCAAATATCGGCGTATGTATTTTTTACATTCTCTATAATATAACGGAAAAGATTGGATTTCTAATACTTAAACTTAAACTATATACCATTATAATAAATAATAACAAATGGGAGCGAGATTGAAATCAAAATTTCTAAATTGATTTCGTATTCCCGCCCCCCTGATTCGTTAGCCGTGTTCACAAATTTTTTGGCCAAAATTAACTTTAAATCAGTCAGTAATCACGTCATATTTTCATATATTTTTAATACATGAACGCCACGCCAGATATACTGGATGAATCATTGTTAGTTGTTTATTTATATGTCTATTTAGTGTAGTAACTTTTCCAATAAACATCATATATCTTTGTATTATAAATTCTTATATAATTCATTGACATAATGACTTAAATTATCTATTTGGACATCTTCACTTTCACCTGAATCCCGACGCTTAACTTCAACGACACCTTCAGCTGCGTTTTTACCGACAACTACTCGAATTGGTAAACCAATTAAATCTGCATCATTAAACTTAACACCTGCACGTTCTTTTCGGTCATCATAAAGCACATCATAATTCTCTTTTAATTGTGCGTACAATTGATCGCCTAATTCACGTTGCTCCTCTTTTTTAGGGTTGATTGTAATCAAATGTAAATCAAAAGGTGTCACAGATTTTGGCCAGATTATTCCATTGTCATCGTTATTTTGCTCTACAATAGCACTTAGCGTTCTAGAAATACCTACGCCATAACACCCCATTAATAATGGTTTGGCCTTGCCTTGGTTATCTAAAAATGTAGCGTTCATTGCTTCGGAATATTTAGTGCCAAGTTTAAATACTTGCCCAACTTCTATGCCTTCTGCAAATTTAGCAACACCAGATCCGTCTGCTAGCTGTTCACCTTCTAAAATAAACCTAAAATCACCATAAGCATCTATTTCAAAATCGCGATCAACATTAGCGTTTAATAAATGGTAACCATCCTCATTTGCACCTACAACCATGTTATTTAAATCTTTTATAAAATGATCTGCATAGATTTTGATATCCTTGTCAAAAACTGGTCCAAGTGAACCTGGTGAAGCACCTAATAGATTTTTTATTTCATCTTCAGTAGCTAATTGAATATGATCTGTTTCAAAATATGCTTTTAATTTAACGTCATTAATTTCATGATGACCACGAACGAGTATCATAATAAATTCACCATCAACATTAAATACCATAGACTTGATAATCTCATCCAATGGTTTGTTTAAAAATGTGGCTAATTCTTGCGCAGTATGAACTTGAGGCGTTTCTATTTTTGTTAATTCAGCAATTTCAACATGTTTCTCATTTGGATGATAAATGACTTCTGCTTTTTCAATATTAGCAGCATAGTCACTATTTTCGCTGTATACGATTGTATCTTCACCAATTTCACTTAATGCCATAAACTCATGCGTATGGCTGCCACCAATTGCTCCAGAATCAGCAACCACCGGACGAGCGTTGATACCAACACGTTTAAATATACGCGCGTAAGCATTGTACATATCTTGATATGTTTCATCTAACGATGTCTCATCTGCATGAAATGAATAAGCGTCTTTCATGATAAATTCACGACCACGAAGTAAACCAAAACGTGGACGTTTTTCATCTCTATATTTAGATTGTATTTGGAATAATGTAAGTGGTAATTGTTTATATGATTTAAGTTCATCTCTTACAACAGAAGTCACAAGCTCTTCATGTGTTGGTCCAAGCGCGAATTCACGGCCATGACGATCTTGCAAACGCATTAATTCTGGGCCATATGCATCCCAACGACCTGATTCTTCCCATAGCTCTGCTTTTTGTAATGCTGGCATTAAAATTTCAACAGCATCGATGCGTTCCATTTCTTCTCTTACAATCGTTTCAATATGATTTAAAACCTTTGTAGCAAGTGGTAAATAACTATAAATTCCACTTGTGCTTTGTTTAATCAAACCTGCTTTTAACAGAAGTCGATGACTTAAAGCTTCAGCAGCAGCTGGTACTTCTTTCATCGTTGGTATAAATACTTTAGATTGTTTCATTTAAATGCTCTCCTTTTATAAGAAATAACGTTGAATATCATTCCATGTAACTAATACCATAACAATTAATACAAATACTGCACCTATAGCAATAATCGTAGTTTCAGCTTTTTTGTTAAGTGGTTTTCTGAAAATAGCTTCATAAATAACAAATAAGATACGACCGCCATCCAGTGCTGGAATTGGTAATAAGTTCATTAAACCTAAATTCACACTTAGTAATGCAGTCCAAGAAATTAAATTAATAATACCAGTCTTAACTACAGAGTCGACAGTGTGATAAATTCCAACTGGTCCATTGAGCATGTCGAAAGAGAATTGACCCGTAAAAATACTCGCAATCATACTTAAAATCGCAGTAAATATCAATTTTCCTGCTTCTAACGAACGCTCTACGCCCGACACAATCGGTTTAAATAACGTGTGTTCAGTTGTTGCAGTATAACCTAATAAATATTTGGTTTCTGAATGTGTTTTGGTAAGTTTTTGTTCTACCTTTTTAGGTTTCACTTGTAATGTTTCTGTTTTACCATCACGTTCTACTTTTATTTGCGTATTGTTGTTTTTTATCTGTGATACTGCATTATCAATATCAGATTTACTATCGATAGAATGATGATCGATTTTTACAATCTTGTCTCCCGATTGCAAACCTGCTTGAGCTGCTGGCGTATCTTTGGCTACTTCGTCAACTGTATTCGTTGGCGTTCCTTGGTAATAAGCCAAGCCAATAAATAATACTAATGTAAGCAAGAAATTAAACAACGGACCCGCAAATAACGTCAAGAATTTTTGATAAGGTTTTTTGTGTGTAAATTGACGATTTCTTGGCGCAATTTGAATTAAGCTACCATTTTCTACAAAATAAGCTTTATTCGCTATATGGTAACGATGTCTTTCTTGATCATATGCCGTTACACCTTCAATAAATAAATCTTCTTTAAAATCACATTGTTTTACTTCAATTGCTTCGATTTGTTGAAATTTATGTTGGTCGTCTAGAATGATATGTGTAATCTCATCTTTATCATTTAGCTTTATTTTAACATGCATGCCCGGTTGAACGGGAGGTTCTTCCAATCCATCTCCTGCCATTCGTACGTAACCCCCAACAGGCAGCAAACGGATGGTATATAGCGTTTCATTTTTCCTGAAACTAAAAATTTTAGGCCCCATCCCAATTGCAAATTCTGGGCACATGATGCCAGCTCTTTTAGCAAAAAACATATGACCGTATTCATGAACTGTTACAAGAATACCGAAGACGATTATAAAAGAAATGATTGTCACTAGAAAACTCAAATTGATACACCTCATATTTTCCGAAAAATTGTTCCATTATTTGTAATTTATTATAATCTATAGAGCGATATATTACTTTTGATTATAAAATTATAACATAACAGTACTAACTGATACACATAACTTGAAACAGTATTAAGAAAATAATACTGCTTTTGTGACATAAATACTTTATATTATCTTTGTTTGTGAAAAGGAGTTAAAAAATCAAATCACTGATAATATAATCAGTATTTAATTTATTAACTCCTTGATTTTACGATTATACAATTTTAAAAGCACATCTTTTCTTGTAAAATCACTTAAATTAAGAAAATGTTTAAAAGTGGTAACACAAACATAAAACTATCGAAACGATCTAATATACCACCATGACCGGGTAAAATTCGGCCAGAATCTTTCACGCCAAAATGACGTTTAAAACCTGATTCTACTAAATCGCCTAACTGGCCAAACATGCTCAATACAACAGTACATAATAATAATAACCAAACCGTAATACCAAAATCCACAAAAATCATCATAATAAGTGGAACAATTAAACTACAAATAATGCCTCCTATAAAACCTTCAATGGTTTTATTAGGACTGATTACAGGCCATAATTTATGTTTGCCCATTAATCTACCGAAAATATAAGCACCAGTATCTGTAGACCAAACGATTAAGAAAGCTAATAGTATGTAATGTAATCCTTCAGATCTCGTTTCATAAAGATACATAAAGCCTATACCTACATAAGCGATAGACATAAGACAAAATGCGGCATCCATAAAGCTAAATCTATTCTTAGAAAGCACTGTATAACTTAATAAAATAAAACTCATTGCTATTAAAGATTTTAATTGAAAATCATTTACCCATGCTCCAGCTTCGTGTGGCAACATAATAATTAAAATACCTAATGCACTTATAATTCCTGGAATGGACAAAAACTTAATCATATTCATATTCAGCAATTCTTTAAGGCCAATAAACGCTAACAAATATGAAAACAACATTAAAATAAGGCCACCCTTTAACAATACAGGAAGAAAAACAATAAGTGCTATGATTGCTGTTAAAGTTCTAACTTTCATACTATTCTCCTAACCATTTATAATCCGCCAAAGCGTCTTTGCCGAGATTGATAAATTTTAATACAGTTTATTAATTCTTCTTTATCAAAATCTGGCCAAAATTTTTCATTGAAAATAAATTCACTGTAAGATACTTGCCAGATAAGAAAGTTACTAATTCGTTGTTCTCCTGAAGTTCTTATTAAAAGGTCTGGATCAGGATAACTATGTGTCATCAAATACTCGTTAATCATCTGTTCGGTTATTTGATCACTGGATGACCCCTCTGAAGATAATTTCTCATAAATTGATTTTACACTGTGAACAATTTCAGCACGTCCACCGTAATTAATTGCAAAAATTAATTTTAAACCAGTATTGGTTTTAGTCTTTTCTTTCGCTTTATCTATGGCCTCAAGCGTTGCTTTTGGCAATTCTTTTAAAAAACCAATTGTTTCAACTTTGACATTGTTTTCGATTAATTCTGGTAAAAACGTTTTTAAAAAGTTAACCGGTAAGTTCATGATATAATTGACTTCATTCTTAGGTCTCGTCCAATTTTCTGTTGAAAACGCGTAAAGTGTTAAGTACTTAATACCTAAATCACTAGCTTCTTTAGTTATTTTTTTAATTGTTTGCATACCTTGGTAATGGCCTTTGATTCTAGGCAATTTCCTTTGTTTAGCCCATCGACCATTACCATCCATAATGATAGCAACATGGTTAGGTACATTATGTAAATCTATTTCACTATTAGATTCTATAGGCTGGTTTTTTTTCTTCTTGTTTAACTTTTTAAACATGGTATTTCCTCCGAGCGTTATCATCTCTGCTTATTATTAATAGGTTTTAAATGCAATTATCTACCATTTTATCATACTAGATAAGCGCAATGAATAAACAAATAAAAAAACTGTACCAAAGTCTGATTTGATACAGTTCAGATAAATTTATAATATGCTTCTTTTCAAATCTCAAGTATTAAAAAGTTTATGCCTACTGTTGATTTGAAGTCATATCATCATTACCATGTTTATACTGACATAATATCTTGTTCTTTTTCTTCTAATAATTTATCAATGTCTTTTATAGAATCGTCAGTTATTTTTTGAACTTCATTAGTTTGAGTTCTTAAGTCATCTTCAGTGATGTCACCGTTTTTTTCTTGCTTTTTAAGCTCATCATTTGAATCACGGCGCACATTCCTAACTGCAACTTTAGAATCTTCACCAATTTTTTTAACTTCTTTTACAAGTTCTTTACGGCGTTCTTCTGTTAAGGCAGGTATACTTATACGAATAATTTCGCCATCGTTGGATGGGTTGACGCCTAAGTTTGCTGCATTAATTGCTTTTTCAATATTACCAACAGATGATTTGTCATATGGAGAAATGACTAAAAGACGTGCTTCTGGCACACTGATACTAGCAAGTTGTTGAACTGGCGTAGGTGCACCATAATAATCTACTGTAACGCCATTTAGCAAGTTTGAATTTGCTCTACCCGCACTGATATTTGCTAGTTCTCTAGATAAACTGTCAATCGATTTTTTCATTTTTGTTTTCGTGTCATTAATTATGTCACTCATTTTCATACACCTCTAAATTATTTTGTAATTAATGTTCCTATTTTTTCACCCATAACAGCACGTTTAATATTACCTTCTTCTGTTATAGAAAATACATTTAATGGAATATTGTTATCCATACAGAACGAAGATGCTGTCGAGTCCATGACTTGTAAACCTTCTTGAAGCATTTGAATATGCGTTAAGTGTTCATATTTTACTGCGTTTTCGTCTACTTTAGGGTCTGCAGAATAAACGCCATCAACATTATTTTTACCCATTAAGATAACATCTGCTTCCACTTCAGCAGCACGTAAAGCAGCAGTAGTGTCAGTAGAGAAATATGGATTCCCTATTCCAGCTGCAAAAATGACAACCCGTTTTTTCTCTAGGTGTCTGATTGCGCGTCGACGAATGTATGGTTCTGCAACTTGTTTCATTTCGATGGATGTTAAAACACGTGTATCACAATCTAATTGCTCTAGGCTATCTTGTAGCGCTAAAGCATTCATAACAGTAGCCAACATGCCCATATAATCTGCAGTACCACGGTCCATACCGAGGTCACTACCCGTTTTACCTCTCCAAATATTACCTCCACCAACAATAACTGCAATCTCACAATCCATTTTTGCAACTTCAGCTACTTGTTGAGCAACACTTTTAATAATAATCGGGTTAATTCCAAATCCATCATCGCCTGCGAGCGCTTCACCACTTAATTTTAAAACGACACGTTTATATTTAGAAGTTTGAGCCATTGTCTTATCCTCTCTATTGTAAAAATATGTATTTGATACAAGTAAAGAAGACACAGTAGGCCTTCCAATATAAAAGTAAATCTTTCATACGGCGCACAAAAGGTGTCTTCTTTCTTGTTCAAACTATGAAAAATTATTTCATTTGTCCTTTTACTTCGTCAGCAAAGTTTTCTTCACGTTTTTCCATACCTTCGCCTACTTCATAACGTACGAAGTCAACTAGTTTTCCACCTTTTGATTTCAAGAAAGCTTCAACTGTTTGGTCAGGATCTTTAACAAAGTTTTGGTCAACTGCACAAATTTCTTGTAAATATTTACGTAAACGGCCTTCAACCATTTTTTCAACAATTTTTTCTGGTTTACCTTCGTTTAATGCTTGTTGTTTTAAAACTTCTTTTTCATGAGCGATTTCATCTTCGTTAACTTGTTCTGATGAAACGTATTTAGGATTGATTGCAGCAATATGCATTGCAACATCTTTAGCAGCATCGCCATCCGTTGTACCTTCAACAACTGTTAACACACCGATACGGCCACCCATGTGTAAATAAGAACCAAATGCATCATTGTCAGATTTTGTTCTCACAGCAAAACGACGGATACTTAATTTTTCACCGATTGTAGAGATTGCTTCTTTCATACGTTGGTCAACACTTTTACCGTCAGCTAATTCTGTTTCCAATAAAGCATCTACAGTTTCAACTTTAGTATCTAAAATTTGAATAGCAATTTCTTTGACTAACTCTTGGAAACCTTCGTTACGTGCTACGAAGTCAGTTTCAGAATTAATTTCTACAATTGCTGCTTCATTACCTCTTTCTTCAACGTGTACTAAACCTTCTGCCGCAATACGGTCAGCTTTTTTAGCTGCTTTTGCAATACCTTTTTCACGTAGGAAATCAATTGCTTTATCGATGTCACCGTCAGTTTCTGTTAACGCTTTTTTACAGTCCATCATGCCAGCGCCAGTTTTTTCACGTAATTCTTTTACAAGTTTAGCTGAAATTGCCATTTCGTATTCCTCCATTATTTAATAAATTTTATTATATTTATTTTAAAAAAAGGTGATAAGCTTAAATATCTTATCACCCATTTTACATTATTCTTAGTTTGATTCAACAGAAGTGTTTTCTTCAGTTGTTTCTGCTTCAGTAGCTTCTTCTTTTGATTCATTCAAATCAATATTTTGTTCTGCAGCTACTTCTTCATTTGATACACCTTGTTGACCTTCTAAGATTGCATCTGCCATTTTACCAGTTAATAATTTAACGGCACGGATAGCATCATCGTTTGCAGGGATAACATAATCGATTTCATCTGGATCACAGTTAGTATCCACAATACCAACGATTGGGATGTGTAATTTACGTGCTTCAGCAATTGCGTTGCGCTCTTTACGAGGGTCAACTACAAATAATGCTTGAGGCATAGATTTCATATCACGAATTCCGCCTAAGAATTTAATTAAACGGTCATATTCTTTTCTAAGTTCTACAACTTCTTTTTTAGGTAATACTTCGAATAAGCCATCTTCTTCCATTTTTTCAATTTCAGAAATACGATTAATACGTTTTGAAATTGTTTTATAGTTAGTTAAAATTCCACCTAACCATCTTTGGTTAACGTAGAATTGACCTGCACGTTCTGCTTCAGCTTTAACTGATTCTTGTGCTTGTTTTTTCGTACCAACGAATAAAACTTTTCCGCCATCTTCTGAAATTTGTTTCATGAAGTTGTACGCTTCTTCAACTTTTTTCACTGTTTTTTGTAAGTCGATAATATAGATACCATTTCTTTCAGTGAAAATGTATCTTTTCATTTTTGGGTTCCAACGGCGTGTTTGGTGACCGAAGTGAACGCCTGCTTCTAGTAATTGTTTCATTGAAATTACTGCCATAATTAAAATCCTCCTACTGGTTTTTTACCTCCACAAAAAGCTCATATAAACACGATAATTTAATATCGCACCCTTTATACTTCTGCTTTTCGTGTGCGTATTGGCTTTATAGCCGTGAATAAATATATCATACCTATACGTATAAAGCAATAGTTCAGTTTACAATTTCTCATTAATAAGTGGCTGAGCGGTTAGTTTATGTCTCAGCCACTTATTATGTTATGAATGAATGTCAAATAGGCCTGATATGATGCTTACTCAACTCTTTGGGGGTAATTTTTAAAGACATCCTTTCTCGAAAAACTGACCCAAAAATGTCTCTTATACATAAACTTGGTTCATATCGCTTTTCAAGGAGCAAATTCAACATAAGCTTTGTCCCGAGCGCTCGCTTTGTGATGAATTATTTAATTCTTTCTAATTCATCTAAGAATTTTTCTTTTTTAACTTTAATGAATGTTCCTTTCATGCCTAATGAACGGGATTCAATAACGCCTGCACTTTCTAATTTACGCAAAGCATTTACAATAACAGAACGTGTAATCCCTACTCTGTCTGCTACTTTTGAAGCAATCAATAAACCTTCTTTACCGCCTAATTCTTCAAAAATGTGTTCAATTGCTTCGCTTTCTGAATAGGATAGTGAATTAATCGCCATATTTATTGCTGCTTTATCTCGCGCTTCTTGCTCAACTTCATTGTGTTTTTCACGTAATATTTCCATACCGATAACTGTAGCAGCGTATTCACCTAACACTAAGTCATTTTCAGAAAAATCATCTTGTACACGCCCAAGCACTAATGTCCCCAATCTTTCTCCACCACCTAATATTGGAAAGATTGTTGATTTACTATCTTTAAACACGTCTTTATTTTCAGGTGGGAATACTGATAAATCACTTTCTATGCCAATGTTAGATTGCGTTTCTTTTACATCCATCAATTTATCTGTATATTCAACAGGTATATGTCGGTTTTCTAACATTTGAATAATACGTTCATTTTTTAGAAGTTCATTTAAACTTGATCCTAAAATTTTCCCTTTTCTTGATACGATAAAAACATTCGTTACCGTTACGCTACTTATCGTTTGTGCTACGTCTTTAAAATCTACAGCAATACCTTTATGTTTTTGCAAAAGTGTATTTAATTCTCTAGTTTTCGATAATAAGCTCATATTCCTACTCCTTTTTATTTATATTATAAAATAAACGCACTTAAATCTTTGTTCGTTGAAATTGATTTCAACTTATCATCAACGTATTGAGGCGTGATATCAACTACTGCATGTGGCATACTTGGTGCTTCAAATGATAAATCTTCTAACATTTTTTCAAGTATTGTATGCAACCTACGTGCACCAATATTATCAGTATCTTGGTTAACTTGGAATGCAATTTCTGCTAAACGTTTAATTGCATCTTCTGTGAAATTAACCGTAACCTGTTCAGTTTGGAGCAATGCTTCATACTGTTTAACCAGTGATAGTTTAGGCTCTGTAAGGATTCTTACAAAGTCTTCTACAGAAAGACTTTCTAATTCAACACGAATTGGGAAACGGCCCTGTAATTCTGGAATTAAATCACTTGGTTTTGAGACATGGAAAGCCCCTGCACCAATGAATAGCATATGTTCAGTATTAACAGTACCATATTTAGTTTGGACCATGCTACCTTCAAGTATAGGTAAAATGTCTCTCTGTACACCTTGACGCGAAACATCTTGGCCTGAACTTTGATTATTAGTTGCGACTTTATCTATTTCGTCAATAAAGATAATTCCCATTTGTTCAGCTAATTCGATTGCTTCTTGGTTAGCAGTTTCTTGGTCGATAAGTTCATCCGCATATTCATCTGTCAATATATTACGTGCTGTTTTAACTGGAACTTCTCTTTCAACTTTTTTCTTAGGCATTAATTGGTTCATCATATCTTGCATTTGTTGATTTTGATTTGTTCCTAGCATACCTAAAGCGCCAGGGTCTTGTTCAACTTTTAATCTAACTTTCTCTTCTTCAAGCTCGCCATTTAATAATTGTTGTTTAATCTCAGAACGTTTTGTCTTGATTTCTTCAGTTGGAGTTTCTTCTTCTTCTTCATTATTTTGACCGAAATTGGGTATTGCTCCGCCAAAAAGAGATTCTAATGGATTACTACCATTGCTATTATTAGCCTTTTTCTTCATACTGGGAACTAAAAGTTTTACTAATTTTTCATTTGCTTTGGTTCTTGCTTCGTCTTTAACTAAAGCTTTTTTCTGATCTTTAACTAATCTGATAGCGATGTCAACTAAATCTCGAACCATGCTTTCCACATCACGGCCGACGTATCCTACTTCTGTAAACTTCGTGGCTTCAACTTTAATAAAAGGTGCGCCAACAACTTTAGCCATTCGTCTCGCAATCTCTGTTTTACCTACACCCGTTGGACCAATCATCAATATATTTTTAGGTGCAATTTCTTGTTTTGCTTCGTCTGACAATAAGCTTCGTCTATATCGATTTCTTAATGCTACTGCCACTTTGCGTTTTGCATCATCTTGACCGACAATGTATTCGTTAAGTTTTGAAACGATATCTTTTGGCGTTAATTTAATACCATTCGACTCCATAAGAAAAAAATACCTCCGTAACTATGAATTTCTCATTTTAAATTCCGTTATTTATTATACAATAATATTGTTGTTTACGCTCTTTTCTGCTTTATCACTTTTTACTTCAAAAATATTTTATTTAAAGTTCTTCCACGACAATTTGGTCATTAGTAAATACACATATGTCTGACGCAACTTTTAAACTTTCATAAGCCATTTCGCGTGCACTTAAATCAGTCGCGTGACGTTTTAATGCTCTACCAGCACTCAATGCGTAGTTACCGCCTGAACCAATTGCAATTAAATCATCATCTGGCGCAATAACTTCTCCAGTTCCACTAACAACAAGTATGGATTCTTTATCCATAACAATAAGCATCGCTTCTAGTTGTCTTAATTGCTTGTCGCCTCTCCATTCTTGTGCTAATTCAACTGCAGCTCTTTCTAAATTGCCGCTAAATTGTTGTAATTTTGTTTCGAATTTTTCAAATAATGTAAACGCGTCTGCAACACTACCTGCAAAGCCGGCTAATACTTTATCATTATATAAACGTCGCACTTTTCTAGCAGTTTGTTTCATAATTACTTGTTCTCCAAGTGTAACTTGACCATCACCAGCCATTGCTGAATGACCGTTATGTTGGACTGCAAAGATGGTCGTAGCATGAATAGATGTACTCATATACTAATTCTCCTTTTTTGCACGAGGATGTGCATTTAAATATACTTTTTTCAACTGTTCATTAGTAACATGTGTATAACGACCTGTAGTCGATAAATTAACATGACCTAATAATGATTGCACGGTACGTAAATCCGCGCCTTGATTGAGCATATGTGTTGCAAATGTGTGTCTTAATTTATGTGGATGTATATCAGTCACGCCTGCTGTCCGTTTCACTACATCGTTCAACACATAACGAACGCCACGCTCAGTAATTGGCGCACCGTTCATATTGACTAGCAAATAATCGTGCTCATTCCCTTTTTTCGGGCTAAATGATTCTAAATAATGTTCAATACTTTGCTTACAAAACTCTCCAAATGGGATAAAACGTTCTTTGCCACCTTTACCTAAAACCTTAACACCTGGCAAGTTCATATCCAAATCTTGTTCTTTTATATTAACTAACTCTGAAACTCTAATGCCAGTTGCATATAAAAGTTCCAAAATCACACGATCTCTCAAACCTTTTTTTAGGTCTTTTTCTACTGTATGAAATAATGCTTCCATTTCTTCTTCATAGAAAAAATGTGGTAAATATTGTTCTTTCTTAGGATGTACTAATTGTATAAATGGATTTATGACGTTTTCGTCTTGAACCATCCAGTATTCGTAAAAACTTCTCAGCGTAGAAATTTTACGAGAAACTGATGTTCTTTTCAAGTTTTTTGAATATAAATAACTCAAGTAGTTTCTGGCATCTTTATATTCAAATGTTTTTAAGCTTAAATATTCTTGGTTTAAAAAGTCATTAAATTGCTCTAAATCATCATAGTATGATTTCAAAGTATGCTCTGAAAATTGACGTTCTACTTTAAGCATGTATAGATATGCTTGCTGGATTTCTTCCAATAAAAACCCCTCCATCAACATAAATTGTAGCATATCGATAGAGGGAACTGCGAAACATAACTATTAAATTGAGGAAAACTTTCTTAATTTTCTGAAACAACATAGATTAGTTATAAATTCTACAATGTTTGTTTATAATTATCTAAATATGTTAATGCTCTGTGAGCAAGTTGTTCATAACGGGCTTTTTTATCTTTAATTTTTTCGTCTAAAGATGGTAATAAACCAAAATTAGCATTCATTGGCTGGAAGTTTTTTTCGTTTTTCGCATGTGAAATATAATAAGCCATGCTGCCTAGCATCGTTTCTCTAGGAAAAATAACTTTCCCTTTATTTTCGATTTTATGAGCGACATTGATACCAGCGATTAAACCACTTGCAGCACTTTCTACGTAGCCTTCTACGCCAGTCATTTGACCAGCGAAATGAAGTTTTTCTCTTCCTTTTAATTCATAAGTTTCAGTTAAAACGTCTGGAGAATTGATAAAAGTATTTCTATGCATGACACCATATCTAACAATTTCAACATTTTCTAAGCCTGGGATTAGTTTGAGCACTTCTTTTTGAGCACCCCACTTCAAATGCGTTTGGAAACCTACTAAGTTATACAATGTTCCTGCTGCATCATCTTGCCGTAACTGCACAATTGCATACGGAAGTTCTCCAGTTCTAGGATTTTCCAACCCTACTGGTTTCATAGGTCCGAATAACAATGTTTTGCGCCCACGTGCTACCATAACTTCAAAAGGCACACACCCTTCAAAATATTTTTCTTTTTCGAACTCATTTACTGGCGCTACTTCAGCTTCTAGCAATGCATCGTAGAATCGATTAAATTCATCTTCAGTCATTGGACAATTCAAATAAGCAGCTTCACCTTTATCATAACGAGATTTTAAATAAACTTTATCCATATCAATACTATCTTTTTCAACTATAGGCGCTGCTGCATCATAAAAGTATAATTGGTCTTTACCAGTAACTTCTACAATTTCAGTCGCTAGTTGGTTAGTTGTTAATGGTCCAGTTGCAATAATAGTATAACCCTCTGGTATACTGTTTATTTCTTCATTGATTACAGTTATGTTAGGATGCTTTTTTAATGTGTCAGTAATGTAACCAGCAAAATCGTGTCGATCAACAGCTAACGCACCACCGGCTGGAACACGTGCTTTATCAGCTGCAGTAATGATGAGTGAACCCATGCGCCTCATTTCTTCTTTCAATACACCAACAGCATTAGTCAATGCGTTACCACGTAATGAATTAGAGCAGACTAGTTCGGCAAATTTATCTGTATGATGTGCTGGCGTTTGCTTCACCGGTCTCATTTCAATTAAATTCACCTTTATACCTCTTTGAGCTAATTGGTATGCCGCTTCTGAACCAGCTAGACCAGCCCCTATAACATTGACAATTTGAGACATTTATTTTCCCCCTATACACAAAAATAGCAACTACGATTTTTTATTATAATATTAATAACATACATCTACGTTATAAAATATGAATCGTAAGTTGCTAATAACTATTAAAAAATGAAATTGTTACACTTTTCTAATAATCAATTTATATATAATTGTTATTTTTGCTCTTCTTCTTTGTAATCACAATTTGAGCAAATAACCTGACTTTTACGCCCTTGTTTTTTTTCAACTAAGTAATGCTTACATTTTGGACAGTCACGGCCGATTGGTTTATCCCAAGTTACAAAGTCACATTCTGGATATTTAGAGCATCCGTAAAAAATACGATTCTTTTTAGATTTTCGTTCAACAACGTCGCCTTCTTTACATTTTGGGCATGTTACTCCGATTGTTTTAACGATAGCTTTTGTATTTCTACAATCAGGGAAATTGGAACATGCCATAAATTTTCCATATCGACCCATTTTTATAACCATAGGTGCACCACAAACTTCACAATCTTCACCGGCAGGTTCATCTTTAATTTCAATTTTTTCCATTTCTTCTTCTGCACGCTCTACATCTTGCTTAAAGCTGCTATAAAAATCAGAAATAACTTTCTTCCAAGCAATTTCTCCTTCGGCCACTTTATCTAATAGCGTTTCCATATTAACTGTAAAGTCTACATCGATAATTTCAGGGAAATATTCTTTAACTTGCTCATGTACAATTTCACCTAACTCAGTTGGTACAAAGCGTTTGCTTTCATTCTTAACATAATTTCTTTTTTGAATTGTATCAATAGTTGGTGCATAAGTAGATGGGCGACCGATTTTCATTTCTTCTAACGTTTTTACGAGTCTTGCTTCCGTATAACGTGGTGGGGGTTGAGTAAAATGTTGTGAAGGTTCAATTTGAGTTGCAGTTACCATTTCACCTTCATCGATATTAGGTAATTTATTTTCTTTACCTTCATCACTGTCATCTTTTGTCTCAACGTATAAAGTCATAAATCCTTTGAATTTAATTGTTTGGCCATTTGCACGGAATTTTAAATCGTTCTGTGTTAAATCTAATGCTACTGTGTCTAAAATAGCTGGAGCCATTTGACTTGCAACGAATCGCTCCCAAATAAGTTTATATAGTCTATGTTGATCTCTAGTCAAGTAACTTTTCATTTCATTAGGTGTACGTAAAGTACTTGATGGTCTAATAGCTTCGTGAGCATCTTGATCTCCTTGACCTTTGGCCTTGCGATTCGAAGTATAATTATCACCATAAGTTTCTTTAATATAATCCTTTGCTTCATTCTTAGCTTGATCAGAAATTCTTGTAGAATCCGTACGCATATATGTGATTAAACCAACCGTACCTTGTTTCTTCAAGTCAATACCTTCATACAGTTGTTGTGCAAGCATCATTGTTTTACGCGCTTTAAAGTTTAATTTTCTCGCCGCTTCTTGTTGCAGCGTCGAGGTCGTAAAAGGATTAGCAGGATAACGCGTCTTTTCTTTTTTAGTTACTTTCGTTACTTCAAATTGATCTCCATCTAACTGGGACGTTATTGTTTCAACATCGTTTTTGTTTGTTAATTTGTATGGTTTATTTTTGTAATGAAGGAATTTAGCATTGAATTTTGATTTTTTGTATCTAAATTCGCCCTCAATTTTCCAATATTCTTCTGGTTTGAAATTTCTAATTTCATTTTCTCTATCTATCACTAATCTCAAAGCGACTGATTGTACGCGACCAGCAGAAAGACCTTTTTTTACTTTTTTCCATAAAACAGGAGAAATATTATATCCAACTAAACGGTCTAATATTCTTCTTGCTTGTTGAGCATCAACAAGTTCCATCTCAATGCCTCTTGGATGTTTAAAACTTTCTTTCACAGCATCCTTTGTTATTTCATTAAATACTACTCTATTTTCAGTTGAATCTTCTAAGTCTAATATGTTTGCCAAATGCCAAGCAATTGCCTCACCTTCACGGTCAGGGTCACTTGCTAAGAATATTTTTTTAGCTTTCTTAGCATGTTTTTTTAATTCTTTAACAACAGGACCTTTGCCGCGTATAGTAATATATTTGGGTTCATAGTCATTTTCTACATCTACGCCCATTTGGCTTCTCGGCAAATCTCTTACATGCCCCATAGATGCGATAACTTTATATTTTTTACCTAAATATTTTTCAATGGTTTTAGCTTTTGCAGGCGATTCAACTATGACTAAATTTTCTGCCAAAGTAGTTACCCCCTTGCATTTCTAATTACAAAGATAAATGATAAACGGTCTATTTTGTTTTTGTCAATGTTTTTAATTTTAAATTTATTTAATCACAGGAATAATTAGGTTTAAAATTAAGAAAAGTCATCGTTTATTCACATGTTATCACTGGCTGTAAATTTGAGCTTTAACGCATGCAAATAACCACAGAGAATTAATGATAATCTTCTATGATATCTTTTGCAGATATTACGATTTTGGCGCCTTCTTGCGCACTAATTAAATTACCCATTGTCATTTTATTAAATATTGACCCTGGTAAAACATACACTTCTCTATTTTGATCTAATGCACAATTTGTTGTTATAGATGTTCCACTATTGATTGTCGATTCTGTAATTAAAACACCTTTTGATAGACCACTAATAATTCTATTTCTTTCTGGAAAGTGATGTTTGAGTGGTTTTTGATATGGTAAGTATTCGCTAACGACTAATCCTTTTTGCTCCAGTTGCTTTCTGATAACGTATGTTGTCTTAGGATAATGGTTTAAGTGTCCAAATCCTAAAACTGCTATTGCAGGCATATGGTGCGCTAAAGCGTGTTGATGTGCTAATTTATCTGCGCCTTCTGCCAAGCCAGAAACAATTGTTAAATTTCTCTTTTTAAATGAAGGAAAAAGAATCCTTAAGGCCTCGTTTGTATAACTTGTAGCTTGCCTAGAACCAACAACCGCAAGACTTTGTGCATTTTGTGCCAATGATAGGTTTCCTTTATAAAAAAGTATAAGGGGAGGCTCAAATATTTCACGGAGTAAATTTGGATACGCAGTGTTTTTGATTCCGATGAATTTTACTTCCCACCTATCTAATTGTAATAAAATAGATTCGATATCATGCTTAATAAAATTATCATATATACTCATTTTTTTCGTTGATTTAATTTTAGTTAAATACGATTTCAACTTATACTGCTGTTCTCTCTTATTATAAGAGCCAAAATCACATTCATAATTAAATAATTGATGTATTTGTCTCGTTGTCATTCCTGCAAAGCGTAACTTTAAGTATAGATGATTAATGTCCATTTATCGCTCTCCTTTATAACCTTATTATAAAGTAAAACGGCATAAAAACGGGTTACAAATTAGATTCATTTAAACAAGAAATGTAATCTATTTTTAAGAAGTAATTTTATAATTAATCAAAACCATAACCCAAATGCCCAAATCAATCAATAAAATAGACCTATCCAAAATTAATTTCAGCTACAACGCATGCTGAATTATTTTTGGATAGGCCTATGTATTTTTCACACGTAAAAATAGGGTGAACAACCCCACTTGAAATAGCACAAACTCCAACATATGTTGGAATTTGTGCTGGTTTTAATTTGGTGCATTCATTATTACTGTTTGACAGTAAGTAACTGTTCATATATGCCTACTTCTTTAGCAGCTTCGATTAATGTTGTGCCAATTTCAGATGGTGTATCTGCAGTTTTCACGCCACAACTATTAAGCGTTTTGATTTTTTCTTCTGCAGTTCCTTTACCGCCTGAGACAATAGCACCTGCGTGGCCCATACGTTTTCCTGGAGGTGCAGTTTGACCAC
Organism: Staphylococcus sp. GDY8P131P; assembly: GCF_017891975.1. Taxonomy (NCBI): domain Bacteria; kingdom Bacillati; phylum Bacillota; class Bacilli; order Caryophanales; family Staphylococcaceae; genus Staphylococcus; species Staphylococcus sp. GDY8P131P. Next base: position 41,949 of record NZ_JAESKF010000017.1, on the reverse strand, counting down.
CTACGAAACCTACAACTGGTTTGTCCATATTATCTTTAATCCATTCAGCAGCTTCTTCTTCTGCTGTGCCACCAATTTCACCAATCATTACAACTGCTTTTGTTTCATCGTCTTCATTAAATTGCTTTAATACATCAATAAAATTCGTACCATTGACCGGGTCTCCGCCAATACCCACTGCTGTTGTTTGACCAATGCCTTCTTCTGTCAATTGGTGTACTGCTTCATAAGTCAATGTACCTGAGCGTGAAACTACGCCCACATGACCTTTTTTATGAATATAACCTGGCATGATACCAATTTTACATTCATCAGCAGTAATAACACCTGGACAGTTCGGCCCAATAACACGTGTTTTCTTACCTTCTGAATAACGTTTTACCTTAACCATATCAATTACTGGAATATGTTCAGTAATACAAATCGCTAAGTCTAATTCAGCTTCTATACATTCTAAAATAGCATCTGCTGCAAATGGCGCAGGTACATAGATTACCGAAACCGTTGCACCAGTTTCTTGTTTAGCTTCTTCAACTGTATTAAAAACAGGCACGCCTTCTACTACCTGTCCGCCTTTACCTGGAGTTACCCCTGCAACAATTTGTGTACCATATTCAAGCATTTGTTTTGTATGGAAAAGTGCAGTAGATCCTGTGATACCTTGTACAATTACTTTTGTATTTTTATCTATCATTACGCTCATCTTAGCGTTCCCATCCTTTCCTTACGCTTCTTTTACAAGTTTTACGATTTTTTGTGCGCCTTCTGCCATTGTTGCAGCTGGTTCAATTGCTAATCCAGATTCTTTAAGGATTTCTTTACCTCTTTCAACATTTGTACCTTCTAAACGTACAACAAGTGGTAGTGTAAGTTCTACTTCTTTAACTGCAGCAACAATGCCTTCTGCGATAATGTCACATTTCATTATGCCGCCGAAGATATTTACAAAGATACCTTTTACATTTTTATCTCCTAAGATGATTTTAAATGCTTCAGTAACTTTTTCTTTAGTTGCGCCGCCCCCTACGTCAAGGAAGTTCGCTGGGTTTCCACCAAAGTGGTTGATTGTATCCATCGTTGCCATTGCTAAACCAGCACCATTTACCATACAACCAATGTCACCATCTAAAGCAATGTATGATAAATCATACTTAGAAGCTTCAATTTCTTTTGGATCTTCTTCTTCTAAATCGCGTAATTCTTGGATATCTTTATGTTTGAATAATGCATTATCATCAAAATTAAGTTTTGCGTCTAACGCAAGTACTTGACCATCACCAGTTGTCACTAGTGGGTTAATTTCTACAATAGAACAATCTTTTTCTATAAATACATTATAAAGTGATACTAAAAATTTAGCTGCTTTATTGATGGATTCTTTAGGAATATTAATGTTGAAAGCAATTCTTCTTGCTTGATAAGGCGCTAAACCAACAACTGGATCAATCGTTTCTTTAAAGATTTTTTCAGGTGTCTCAGCAGCAACTTTTTCAATTTCAGTACCGCCTTCTTCTGAAGCCATCAATGTTACTCTGTCAGTTGCACGGTCAATTACAAATCCAACATAATATTCTTTTTGAATATCGCAGCCTTCTTCTATGTAAAGGCGTTTAATTTCTTTACCTTCTGGACCCGTTTGATGTGTCACTAAGGTTTTACCTAACAATTCCTTTGCATATGTTTCCACTTCAGAAAGTGATTTTGCAATTTTAACACCGCCTGCATTACCTCTACCCCCAGCGTGTATTTGTGCTTTTACAACATATACATTTGAATCTAATTCTTTTGCTTTTTCCACTGCTTCATCTGCAGTGAATGCTACGCGTCCTTCTGGGACAGCAACGCCCATTGAACGAAATATTGCTTTACCTTGATACTCGTGGATATTCATTCTCCATCCTCCTGTTTCTTAGGTTAAGTTCACCTTTAATTATAGGAAATGAAAGCGCTATTGTAAACTCATTTAAACTACTTATTTCAATTCTTTTAATTTTATGATTATTTATAAAGTGATTTAATTGGTTCAAAAGTTTTTCGGTGTTCATTTAAAATCCCATACTGCTTAATTCCATCTAAATGTTGTTGTGTTCCATATCCAACGTTTTTTTCAAAACCATATCCGGGGCTTTTTTGAGCAAGTTTAATCATGTAACGATCTCTATTCTCTTTAGCTAAAACACTTGCTGCAGCTATCGATACACTTTTAGCATCTCCTTTAATTAATGATGTCTGCGGTATATCAGTCTCTAATGTCATTGCATCAATAAGAAGATGCGTCGGTTTTACTGGTAGCCCGTCAATCGCCCGATTCATTGCTAATTTTGTAGCTTCATAAATATTAATTTGATCAATTTCTTCAACAGATGCATAACCAAAAGCATACGCGTACAAATCTTCTAGTAATTGACTTTCCAACATTTTACGTTTTTTTGATGAAAGTTGTTTTGAATCATTAAGACCGGTAAACTGATGACCGCTATTTAAAATAACGGCACATGCTACAACTGGCCCAGCAAGTGGTCCTCTACCAACTTCATCAATACCGCAAACAAAAGCATTGTTATCTTTTTCTAATATTTGTGTTTCATAATAAGACATTGCTTCATATTGCTTTACCAATTGTTGGGCTTTGTCTAATTGTTTAAGTCGAGTCGCTATCGCTTTTTGAACTCCTATACGTTTGTCCATAAAATATGCTTGTTGTTGAATTGCTTTAATAGACTGAAGTTGAGTTAAATGTGCTTTAATTTCTTTTATTGTCTGTTTCATATTCTAAGGTTACACATCCATTTCTTTAATTACATCAAATGTGTAAGTGCCAATTTTAGCGTTTCTAACTTCATGAATAATTAAATCAATTACCGCTTCGTAATCCACTTCGTTCCCACTACGTAATAATCCCCTACGACGTCCGATAGCATCGAACCATTCAATGTTTTCCGCTTCTATAGCAACATCAACTTTATAGTGGTTTTTAAGCCCTTCATAGTCGTGTTCCTTTAAGAATTCTAAACCATAGATGGCAACTTCATCTAAATGAACAATACTATCTTTAATTGCACCCGTAATACTTAATTTTTTTCCTACTAATTGGTCTTCAAATTTAGGCCATAAAATCCCCGGCGTATCTAACAACTGAAGTGAATTACCGATTTTAATCCATTGTTGTTGCTTTGTTACTCCAGGTGTATTACCTGTTTTAGCAATAGATTTATGCGCTAATTTATTAATTAATGTAGACTTGCCTACATTTGGGATGCCGACAATCATAGCTCTAATTGCACGTGGTTTTAAACCCTTTTTCTTTTCACGTTCAAATTTTTCTTGTGTCGCTTTAATAGCAGCTTGCTCTACTAATTTCAAACCTTTACCATGCTTAGCGTCGATTGCAACTGGGTAATACCCTTTACACTTGAAATATGATTCCCATTTTTCTAATTCTTTTAAATTTGCCATATCTTTTTTATTTAAGATCACAACTCTTGGTTTTTGCTGTATGACTTCATCAATCATTGGATTACGTGAACTATAAGGAATACGAGCATCTACAAGTTCAAATACAACATCTACTTTTTTTAATTGTTCAGCAACTTCGCGTTTTGCTTTTGCCATGTGGCCTGGATACCATTGGATTACCATTTGCTTCACCTTTCTTATACTGTATTTTCAATATTTTAAAATTTATTCCTCTATTATTTGACCTTAAAATGATAACATGTTGCTCGATTAAAGATAAATAAAAATTTTGCTTTACTTTACGATGATAATCACTATTTTACAGTATTTTTTTGTTGTAAGCTCTAATTAATTAAATCATTGTATCATTAGTACTGAATTTACATCTTCAACGCGTTGTAATGATTTAAATATATTTTTAAAATCACTATTATTTAATATAGATAAAATAATAGTAATTTTTATCAATCATTCAAAAAAATGGTTACAATAGAATTAAATTGACTTAAATTACAGGAGATTATTCATGAAAAGGATACTTATTTACATAATACTAAGCTTTATATTAGCAATCATTGGTCATGGATATGTTATTTACAGATTTATTAGTGATGGTATTTTATTTACTGGTCCTAATGATGGTATGGAGCAAATGGTACCTATTCAAATGTATTTATATGATAAATGGAGTCAAGGACAATGGTTTTACGCAACTGATTTCGGTTTAGGTGGAGATTTTTTCACTGACTTAAGTTATTATTTTTCAACAAATATCTTGTTTATATTAAACGTTTTATTTATCTTTGCGGTGGATTTATGCTTTCATTTAAATACACAAGATGTGATGTTTTGGATGACAAACGCAATTGTTATCTCAATCATTAAATCTAGTTTAGCTATGTTAGCAACATTTGGTTTTGTACGAAGAATAACTAATAATACAATTATTTCCTTACTGACTTCATACATTTTTGTCATATCACCTATTTATTTTAGGTTTACTGTATATTGGCCCTTTTTTAGTGATATTTTTATATTATTGCCTCTATTATTATGGTCTATTGAATTATATTTACAAAAAGGAAAAAAGGGTATATTTATTTTGATAGTAACCTTATCATTAATTAATAATTTTTATTTTGCTTATTATCAATTAGTAGTAGGTTTAATTTACTTTATAGCTAGATTGATTTTTAAACATAGACACGACATAATCCCTAGGTTCAAAGCCATATATACATTATCTACGGCTGCGCTATTGTCTCTTGGATGTAGCCTTTTCTTTTTTTATCATGGGATACAAGCTTATTTAAATAATAGACGTATACCTTTTGATGGAAACGTAGACGCCTTTGAACCATTTAATCAAAATACCAACTTGTTTTACGATAATTATTTAATTGTCATTTTATATATAGTGATACAAGCTTTGTTATCATTTAAGCTTTATAAACATTTTTATTTTAAACTTTTTGCTATTTTTATGATTATGTCCATAGGTGCTCATTTTTTACCATTTGTCGACCAGTTATTTAACGGGTTTTCTGCGCCTCAAAAAAGATGGCATTATTTAATTGCTTTTAATGCTGCAATGCTCATGGGGTTATACGCAAAATATTTTAGTACATTAACTATCAAAAACTACATATTTTCTTCAATAGTAAGTTTAGGTTTTGTTTTTGTCAGTGCATGGGTCTATGATACATATGTATCCTGGCTATGGTTTACACCGATTGTCAGTTTAGTTGGTTTATTAGTATTATGCGTCAAAGCGTCCATTTATCGTAATAAATTATCTTATTTTTACTATATTGCCATAATGATTCTTGCAACATTAGTAGCGGATGTTTTTATACGAAATCAAATTTATTTTGAAGATCACGTTGAACGTGCAAATAATGATTATGTTAATGCAAGTCTTTTTAATACGCCATTACAACATCAATTAGTATCTCAAATGAACTATTCTAAATCAGAAGACGAACGTATCGATTGGCGTGTTAATGAACAAGATAATACACCAATGTACCAATTTTTTAAAGGTACAAGTATATACTCAAGTATTTTTGACCATAACATTTTAGATTATTATTATGACGCGTTAAAAATCAATTTACAATCTGAATCTGTAAGCAGATATCAATCTACTAATGGTAGACAAAATATTAATAGTTTATTTTCAATTAAATATTTAATGTTAAAAGATTATCAAGATAACGTGCCTGCGTATTTTAAAAAAGTTGAAAGTAAAGGACAATACCAAATTTATGAAAATACTTTAAATTTACCTTCAGTCAAAGTAACCAACCATTTATATGATGCTCAAAAATTAAAGACGCCTATTGATAGAGAACATGCAATGTTAGATGGTGTCATTATCAATGATAAAGGGAAATCATACACTGATAATGCCAATAATCTTAAAAATAGTACTGATATATCATCCAAAAATATAGATTTTAGGGATAATAACCAGATTTATCTGCCTCAATCAAATGGCAGCATACAAATACACGTACCTAGTGATTTAAGAGAACGCTATACAGACTTTTATTTAACTTTGAAAATCAGACGCGGTCAACCCGATAGTAATTACACGATTAATATTAATAATTATGCCAATCAGCGTTTATATAATAATTCAACGTATAAAACTGGGGTCGAAACTCAATTATATAGGACGCAACCAGATGAAAATGGTAATATTAATATTACGCTTAGCCCAAATGGAAACTATCATTTTAAAATTCTAAGCCTTCATGGTGAAAACTATAATAAGCTTAAACGTGCGTTTAAGTTACAACAAAACAACCACTATAAAGATATTAAAAATGGCGTTAAGATGACATTAGCGCCGCATCAAAAAGGCATCGCGACGGTTAATATACCTTTTCGTGACAGTATGATAGCTTATGTAGATCATAAAAAGGTAAAACCTATAAAAGTCAATTATATGATGACAGGTATCCCTGTTTCAGAAAATGATAGCAACATAGTTATTAAATACCGCCCTAAATATTGGTTTACAATGATTACAATTTCAGCTATATGTATCGTAATAAGTGTTTTTTGGTGTTTAATCAAAAAATTTAAATTTAAATAAAGGAGTTTGTCTGAGATGAGGTATGACCATGTTTCATAGACTTTGGTCTCACAAATTAACAAGATTTTTATGTATTTTTTTAATGGGAATAGCAGTAGCATTATTAACTTTCACACCGCATATTTACCGCTATTTGACTCAGGGTATTGTCTTTAGCGGTAATGGCGATGGCTTTAGACAAATGATGCCTTTTCAAATGTATCTGTACGAACATGTTAGTCAATTCAAAAGTTTTTATGATCATTCTTTTGGTTTAGGTGGAGACTACATCAAAGATTTATCTTATTATTATGCGACCTCACCATTTGTGATGATAAACTTTTTATTTGTCTGGCTTACCGAGTCCGTATTTAACAGTAACCCTAGTAATATTACATATTGGGCAAGTAACCAATTAATTGTCGCTTTCTGTAAAGGCGTCGTTACTTTTATCCTAGCCTTTTATTTATTTAATTATATAAGACTTAAATATTACACATCTTTTTTAGGTGCAATGTTATACGCCGCATCAACAACCCTGGTTTATTTTAATTTTACTTGGTCGTATTATGGTGATTTATTTATATTTCTTCCACTATCCATATTAGCGATTGAAAGGTTCTATAAAGAAAAGAAAATAGGCTTGTTTATTTTTGCGATTGCCTTAACACTTTTTTCAAATTTTTACTTCAGTTATTATGAAGCTATCGTTATCTTTGCTTACTTTTTATATAGGTGTATATTCCCGCATGCTAAGGACATCGTTTCTAGAAAGCAACAACTATGGATGATTCCAACAGCCGTTTTATTGAGCACTTTAATTGGCATCTGGGGCTTTTATACAGGCGTTTCTTCTTTTTTAAATAATGATAGGGTGAGTAATCCTCATTTTGATTATGGCCTTATCACAGACTTTGCACGGCAAAAACATTTTTTTACAAATGGATTTTATATTACTGTTTCAATTATAGCAGTGGTTGCATTATTATCTTTTAAACTATACAAACATTACTATTATAGATTATTTGCGATTGCAACTTGGATCATGCTTCTGGGATCATTAACCCCGCTTTTCGATAGTATGTTCAACGGCTTTTCAACGCCAGAACGTCGTTGGGTTTATATTTTTGCACTTACCACAGCAGGCCTAATTGCATTATTTATTCAACATCTTTCAGAATTAACATTAAAATCATATATTTTAGCCTGTAGTCCTGTGTTGGTTATCATGTTGGTAATGCAATTCATCGTTAAAGAACAAGAAATGTCATGGATGCTGATATGTTTTATCCTAATGATACTTATTAGCGTTTTGCTTTATAAAAAATCTTTATTCAAATCAAAATGGCCGTATGTTGCCATTATATCGTTATTCATTATTCAACAAAGTTTTATTTTAGCAAATAATTATGTTAATAATATTCAAAAATACGAATCAACTATTTCTTCAATGCATGACTCAAAATATAAAAGCCCAGCGTTAGCAAAAAAAATAGAATCTATCAAAAAAGGTCATGATAATCCTCTCAGTAGAATTGATTATATGTCACAATATGGGTTGAATTCACCCATGCTTTATCATTTCAACGGTATCGTATTGTACTCTAGTATTTTTGATGGAGATATTTTAAATTATTATGATAAAACGTTACAAATCAATATGCATACAGATAAAAATAGTACATATCGCTTACTTTCCAATAGAGTGAACTTAATGGCACTTTGGGACGTAAATGACCGTATTCGTCGTCCAAAAGACATGAATATGCCTTATGGTTTCTCTAAACAAGATATTATCAAGCATTCTGATGAAGCATCATTTCTTCATTCAGTTAATAAAATCGACTATCCTAGTGCACATATAACTAAAAAAGTGTTTAACAAAAACGATCTCGACTCTCCTTTAGATAGAGAACAAGCTATGTTACAAGGTGTGGTATTTGAAAACAATAACAAAGCCACTATTAACCAAAATTTTACGCCAAACAAAAATTTATTAAACCAAGCTTCATCTAAATTGATTAACGCGCAGTATATCCAAAACAACAAACTAAATGTAACCAAAGACCAAGGTGGCATCAAATATCAACTACCCTCCTCTATAGCAAATCAATATAAGGATTTATATGTAGAAATGGATGTTGAATTGCTAACACCAGATAAAGCACATGATGTGGGCGTGAATGAGTACAATCAACAGCGAAACAAATTAACATATAAATACCGACGTTTCGTTACTCCCATTACAATGCGTGTTAAATCAACTGAGGATTTAAATATCAAATTATCTAAAGGTACTTATCGATTTAATATTAAAGGCATTTACGGTGAAAATTACAATACTTTAAACCAAGCACGTAAACAATTAAATTCTGTGAAAGTTTCACAAAACGCAAGCGGTTATAAGGTTGAAAAAAATAAAAATGACGAAGGTTATCTCGTATTACCAATGGCTTATAGAGATGGCATGAAGGCATATACAGATAATGGAAAAGATTTACCTGTTAAGCAAGGAAATGGAATTATGACTGTGATTCCAGTAGAACAGGGACATGAGACGATCAATCTTAAATATACGCCCCCTCATACATGGAAATTGATTATTATAAGTATTATTGGCATCATCTTAAGTTTCATATTTACAAAATGGCTTAACCCTCAAAAACAAAATAATTAATATAAAAAAGAAGCGATTCCTTTTAGGAATCGCTTCTTTTTTATAACTTTTATACTGATTAACGAATTTCTTTAATTCTAGCAGCTTTACCACGTAATTCACGTAAGTAGTATAATTTAGCACGACGTACTTTACCGCGACGTTTAACTTCGATTTTTTCAATTTTTGGAGTGTGTAATGGGAATGTACGTTCCACACCAACACCTGAAGAAATCTTACGTACTGTGAAAGTTTCTGAAATGCCTCCACCACGACGTTTGATAACTACACCTTCGAATACTTGGATACGTTCGCGTGTACCTTCAATAATACGTACGTGAACTCTTAAAGTGTCACCTGGACGGAATGAAGGTAAGTCTGTGCGTAATTGTGATTGTGTTACTGCTTCAATTAATTTGTGATTGCTCATTATTTTTTCTCTCCTTCAACCTATGTTCTTGCCTAGACAAATATATAGCAGCGGATCATAGTGATTTTCGTGTGTCGCACACTTAAATTATGTTAGCACATTGTCATTCATTTTTCAATTGCTTTTTATATCTTTCTATAATATCTTTATCTTTGTCTGTAAGTGGGTAATCTGCTAATAAATCTGGACGCTTTTCCCAAGTACGTATAATTTTTTGTTCATGACGCCATTGATCAATATTGGCGTGATTGCCTGATAATAATACTTCCGGAACATCCAAGTTTTTGTATAAACGCGGTCTTGTATATTGTGGAAATTCTAATAGGCCATCTTGAAACGAATCGTCTTCATGGGACTGTTGATTTCCTAAAACACCTGGTATTAATCTGACTATAGCGTCAGTCATTACCATTGCTGGTAGTTCCCCACCTGTTAATACATAATCTCCCATAGAAATTTCATCTGTCACAAGATGCTCACGTATACGCTCATCATACCCCTCATAATGTCCACAAATAAAAACTAAATGCTCTGCTTGACTCAGTTCTTGCGCAATTGCTTGGTTAAATGGCCGCCCTTGCGGACACATTAATATCACACGTGTGCTTTCTGTTTTTTCAATACTATTCATGGCATTAAAGATAGGTTCAGGTTTCAGTACCATGCCTTGACCACCGCCAAACGGATAGTCGTCTACTTGATTATGTTTATTTTCAGCAAAATTTCTAAAATCTACAGTATTAACTTGTAACATCTCTTTATCTTGCGCTCTTTTTAAAATTGAGTGATTTAATACGCCTTCAAACATTTGCGGAAACAATGTTAAATAATCAATTTTCATTATTCTAACAACCCTTCCATAGGCGTAATGTCGATGCGTCTACCTTCCACATCTATACGTTTAACAACATCTTCTATATAAGGAATAAGGTATTCTTTATCGCCTTTGACGACCCACACGTCGTTAGCACCTGTCTCAAAGATTTCTATTACTCTACCAATTGGCGTTTCTTTATCATCGAACACAGTACACCCGATGATATCTGAATAATAATACTCATGTTCGCCTAATTCGATTTCTTCATGGTCACGTTCTTGTAAAAGTGTTTCACCTTTTAAATATTCAATATCATTAATGTTGTTGATACCTTCAAAAGTAAGCATATGTAATCCTTTATGCATACGATAAGACGCGATTTTTAATTCTAATGCCGTTCCATTTTGACGTTCTATCATGACAGATTCACCAGGTTGAAAGCGTATATCAGTAAAATCTGAATGGGATTTCACTTTTACTTCGCCTTTTATACCATGTGTGTTAATAATTTTACCAATTTCAACTTTCATATATGTTCCTCCGATAATATCCGTGTATCAATTATTTTGATAATTGATTTCATCTTTACTATAACTTAAATTATTATAACATGAAATATTTGTATTATTATAAATCATTATAGTTGCTATGATATTAAAATATCGTTTCTACATCGTCAATATGCTTTTTAGACTATTTCAGTGTGAAAATGAAACAGAATAGCAATCCGATTTTTTCTAAAGTTTCATGATACTATCCTGGAAATTAACTAGAAGGCATCACTTGGGTTAGACAGATTACATGAACTAAAGCACATGGATAAGTAGTGCTTTATCAAATACTGCCAATATAATATTTAAGGCTGAGACACTTTTTCATGCCCCAGCCTTTACAAATTTTATATTTGTGAATAATAACGACTATTTTTGATCGTCAAATTTTTTCAAGATACCTTCTCTTGATAAAATGTTGTGTACAGTGTCTGTTGGTTTAGCACCGTTTTTTAACCATTTTAATGCTAATGCTTCATCAATTTTAACTTCTGGAGCATTCACATTATTTGGGTTATATGTTCCAATTTGTTCGATGTTACGACCATCACGTGGCGCACGAGCATCTGCTGCTACGATACGATAGAATGGATTTCTTTTTGAACCTAAACGTGTTAAACGTAATTTAACTGCCATTTATATTCTCTCCTTTAATTTTCATAGTTTTTATTTTCTACAAGAAATAATAATAACAGTAATTAACTACTTTGTAAAGCGTTTCTTCTTTACCAATATATATTTTTCTAATCATAGTATCCCTACACTTAAACTTTACCGGGTTGAAACAATATTGACATCAGGCTTGAAAAGATATACATTGAAAACAAATGAAATCATGCACGCACTAGGGGTGTTTTTTAAACTGAGATGAGATTTACTCAAACCCTTTGAACCTGATCTAGCCAAGACTAGCGAAGGAAAGTGTTAGAAAATAACGATGATATTTTAATATCTATAATCTTTCATCTATATCTTTTTAATACACAACTTCCCTAGTGAAGATTGTGTATTTTTTATTTAATATATTATTTTAGGAGTGAAATAATGCGTAAAACAATTCTAGTAACTGGTAGCAGTAGGGGGTTAGGCGCAACGATTGCAAAAACTTTAGCTGCTCAAGGCCACAATGTGATTATCAATTATGTTCAGAACAAAACTTTGGCAAAGCAATTGGTAAATGAAATCGGAAATGACCTTGCGCTTGCAATACAAGCAGATATCACTGACAGAGCACAAGTTGATCAGTTAATTGCGACAGCATCCACTCACTTTGGAAAAATAGATGCGGTTGTGAACAATGCACTAGTAGGGTTTAAGTTTGACCCTACCTCTCAAAAATCGTTTAAAGATTTATCTTGGACGGATTACCAACAACAAATTGATGGTACATTAAAAGGCGCTTTTAATGTCACGCAAAGTGTTATTCAACAATTTATCCAAAACAAATCAGGAACCATCCTATCAATTGGAACAAATTTATATCAAAACCCGGTCGTCCCCTATCATGAATACACGACAGCCAAGGCAGGCTTAATCGGTTTCACAAGAAATATCGCTGCCGAATTAGGTCAATATGGCATCAATGCTAATGTAGTTTCTGGCGGCTTATTAAAATCTACAGACGCCAGTGCAGTAACATCAGATGCAGTATTTGATTTAATTGCACAGACTACCCCATTACGTAAAGTTACATCTCCACAAGACGTTGCAAATATGGTTGCTTATTTAGTTACAGACCAGGCCAAAGGTATAACTGGTCAAAACTTTACCATTGACGGTGGCTTAACAATGAATTAAAAATAATTGAGGAATGGAGGTCGAAGTAATCAATGACACATACACGACATCTCAATATTGGTGTTTGAATTTATGGCTGTGGTCATCATCAAGCTGCTTGGCGTATGCCGGAATCTAGCATTGGACGCATTAGTGATATAACATATTATCAATCATTAGGCCAAATAGCAGAACAAGGAGTATTTGATGATGTGTTTTTTGCAGATAACCAATCTTTCCCAGCTCAATCTGATAGTGATATGCCAGCATTTTGGTTTGATCCTTTAATGAATTTAGCAGCAATACCACAAGTTACTTAAAATATCGGATTAGTTGCTACTATTTCGAGTACTTTTTCTAATCCGTTTACCGTCGCAAGACAATTATTAAGCCTTGATTATATGAGTCATGAACGCGCAGGTTGGAGTTTAGTCACATCTATGTCAGATTTAGAAGCGGCTAATCACGGTATGTCCAGACTACCTGACCATCATGAGCGTTATAAAAAAGCAGATGAATTTGCATTCGTAACAAACCAATTATTAGAATCTTGCCATGTTTCAGATTTTTTGGGTAACAAGGAAAAAATATTTTAGTAAATAGTGATGGTATTAACGCTATAAATTATGAAGGACACTATTTCAATGTACAATGCCCTTTAACTACGCCGAATAGCCCACAAGGTAAACCTGTCCCAATGCAAGCTCGCGTTTCAGATTCTGGCATTGCTTTAGCTACTAAATATGCAGATGCTGTTTACGCTGTAGCATGGAATGCGAAACAGGCTACGATTTCAGAAAGAAGTTAAATTGTAAATTAACACAAGAAGAAATAGATTTAATTGGTACTCATTTAGATAAAGAAATCGAAGATTTAAATCATTACATTGAACATGAAAAATCTACTCGGTTAAGAAAGCAAACACGTCAAAAGCGAACTGAAATCAAAAGATATAAAAAGAAATTCGCTGCTTAGTCAGAACGAAAGTATAAATATAAAACACAAAAAGCCATACTCCAAGATAGAAATAGTTATTCTAAGACAGACCATGATGCGACTTTCATGAGAATGAAAGAAAACCATATGAAAAATGGACAACTTAAGCCAGGATATCATTTACAAATAGCGACAAATTCTCAATTTGTTTTATCATATGAGGTGTATCAAAATCCGACAGACACAAGAACAATGATTCCTTTTTTAACTTTAATTAAAGGGACCTACGGTCATTTACCTGAATATATTGTAGCTGACGCTGGTTATGGTAGTGAACCTAATTATATGGCAATTATAAATGAATTTAATCGAACACCGCTCATAACTTATGGCATGTTTATTAAAGATAAAACTAACAAATATAAAAGTGACATTTTTAATACTCACAATTGGGAATATGATGAAATCAATGATGAATTTATTTGCCCGAATCATAAAAGGCTTGGTTTTAAAAGATATGCCTATCGCCATGATAAATATGGGTTTAGGAGAGATTTTAAATTATATGAATGCGATGATTGTTCAGAATGTCCACTGAAGAACCATTGTATGAAATCAAATTCAAAATCGAATAAAAAAATAATGAGAAATTATAACTGGGAATATTTCAAAGCCCAGATTAATCAAAAGCTTTCGGAACCAGAAACAAAAGAAATCTACAATCAAAGAAAAATGGAATGTAGAACCTGTTTTTGGGTTTATGAAGGCTATTTTGGGTTTCACTCGAATGTCGGTTAGAGGCACAAATAAAGTCAAAAGCGAACTTGGCTTTGTATTAATGGCACTTAATATAAGAAAAGTAGTAGCTCAACGAGCTAACTATAATCAAAACAATAATGAAAAAGGCAATTTCTATATTATTTCAATAGAAATTGCCTTTTCTCACTTGTCCAAGAACTTTATGTCCCGGCCTCTTTTTATTTATTATATTCTGCTTTTAAGTTTTGCCGTTCAATATCAGTCATCCATTGCTTAACCGTGGATAATGCTTCTTTCATTGCGTATGGTCTAGGTACGTGTCCCTCATCCATTTGATAAAATGTCTTAAAAAAAGTACCAATACGCTTTAATTGTTTTTCTAAATAATAAGCTTGATGGATACCAACTTGAACATCTTTTCCACCATGCACAATCAGTATAGGCGGACTATCCGCATGAATAGTTACAACCGCATCTCTTTCTTTGTATGCCATTTCATTTTTTCTAGGGTGACCTATCATTCTTTTTAACATCCCTCGTAAATCGACACGTTCTTCATACATTAGCTTAATATCGGAAACGCCGCCCCAAATAATATAACTCGACACAGGTAAATCTTGGTATGTGAGCAATCCTTGTAATCCCCCTCTAGAAAAACCGACCATATGAATATACGCCTTAGGATACATCATATTTAATATACGAATTGCAACTGCCACGTCATTTAGGTCTCTCCCATAAAATTCATCTTTACCTTCACTTCCATTATTACCTCTGTAATAAGGTCCGAATACAAGCGTGTTTAGGTCTGAAAACTGCATTAAACGAGCTGCTCTCACTTTCCCAACTTGGCCTTTGCCACCACGCAAATAAATAACGATTCTTTCAACACTTTTTTGAGGTGTCATCAATAAGCCCCTTACATTTATCCCATCTACTTTGTAAGTAACTTCTTCAAATACATGTTCAGGAACCTCTACTGGCATTCTTTTTTTATTGATAAAATCCAAGTTCAATCACCCTCTCTAAACATTGTAAGATAGCAGCATCTTTCAATAAATAACTTTTGTCTAGTTCAGGAATATCTGAAAGTCTATCAAAAAGGCGTGGACCTTCAGTTTCTAAATAATCTTCTTGTATCGGTAATTTGTCTACGTCAACCATGAATACATCTTTAGTAAATGGTTTACCATTTTGTCTTGCAACACGATATTGAGCAATATAATGTTTCTCTTTAGTTTTTATAAGCGCTCCTGTCTCTTCAAACAGTTCTCTTTCACAAGCTGCTTCGCTAGATTCCCCTTTTTCTCTTTTGCCTCCAGGAAATTCAACCCCTCTTATTTTATGTTTGGTAAAAAGCAATTGATTGTGATAAACCGGGATGACCAGAACGTGATCACCGTTTGGGACAGCATTATCATCTTTAAATGATAAAAAAACGTCGTCATTTTCTCTATCTTTAAACTTCACGCACATCAAACTCCCTTTAAATATGTTAAACTATCCATGCTATGTAAATTGTTGGAGGCAAAGATTTTATGAAAAAACTGTTTCTAGGACTCATCTATATATATCAACACTTGATTTCACCTATGACTCCGGCTACATGTCGCTTCTATCCTACGTGTTCAGAGTATACTAGAGAAGCAATACAAGTATATGGACCAATTAAAGGCACTTGGCTTGGTATAAAACGTATTTCCAAATGCCATCCACTCCATAAAGGTGGGTTTGATCCAGTACCTTTAAAAAAAGATAAAACCCATAAACATTAATCAATTTGATCTAATTCAAGCTTATTAACATGAGGAGGTTCAAAATAAATCGAACCTCTTTTTAATATGCCTGAACACGCTACAATATCATTTTCAAAATAAAAACCTTGAGGTGTAATATCGCTCGGGTACGTTGCATATTGAGCTAACAACGCAGTAAAATAACGACTCAGTCCATACTCATACATACCACCAATAACAAATTTCACATTTCTATCGCTTAATATATCAATAATTTGAATTACTTTATCAATACCACCAAGTCTAAATGGCTTTAATACCACAACGTCCACGTCATTATTTTTAACATAGTTCAAAATCTTTTCTAAAGAGGTTGCTTTTTCATCAATAGCGATTGGCGGTATTTCGTCATACTTAAAATTTTTTATTTTTTCAATATTTTTAAATGGTTCTTCAATATAAAGGATGTCATTTTCCGAAAGCAGTTTTAATTTCTTAGCTTCATCCTCTTGAATTGATTCATTTGCATCTACCACAATTTCAGTTTTAAAGGGTAACTGTTGCAACTGTTTCACATCTTTTAAAATAGTTTCAGACCATTTTACTTTAACTCGCTGTGGTTTCGTGTTAATTAAATTCCTAACATTTTCATCAGTTACACCACTCACAGTTGCACCATAAGGAACGTGAAACGCTTCTAATTTATAAAATGCTTGGTAACATGCCATAACAATCATACTACGTGTCGCTGGAAATTTTTCTAGGTTTTGTAATGCATGTTGTATCTCTTCGAAATGATAGAACTCATAATTTTTAAAAGACTCAAACCATTTAATTGCTTGTTCACGCGCAATTTCAATCGTTTCATCATCATACCAATCCGTTTCAAAAGCATTGCATTCTCCAAAATAACGCACCTGTCTATCTGTTATAAATTCAATAATAAGCGCTTTACGTTTTTCCAATTTCACCTTTGGTGTAACAATTAAATGCTTGAAATGATTATTACAAATATAAAGGTTCATTTCGCATATTTTCATATATTATTCACACCTATTTTTCTATATGTTTTCTTTGAAGTTTCCCTGTAGAAGTATATGGTAATTCAGTTACTTGTTCAAAGTATTTAGGAATCTTATATTTAGCTACATGTGCTTTGAAATGATTCATTAACGTTTCATACGATAATGAAGTGTTAGAAACATAGTATAAATAAGGGACTTCTCCCCATGTATTATCTTCAACACCAATACACATTGCATCTAAAATTGCTTCATGATCTTTGGCCACAGATTCTAATTGATACGGATATATATTCTCACCACCGCTAATGATTAAATCTTTACGTCTATCATAAATCATAACATAGCCATCTTTATCAATTTCAGCAATGTCTCCTGTTTTAAAATAACCATTCTCAAATGTGTCTAATAAATTTTCAGGGTATAAATAACCATCCATTACATTAGCGCCTCTAATTAATAATTCTCCATGTCCTTCAGCGTTAGGGTCTTTTATTTTGACAGCTACATTCGCACTTGGCTTCCCTACAGTATCATAGCGTTTGGATAACATTTCAGGTGATGCTGTTAAAAATTGAGAACATGTTTCAGTCATACCAAAAGAATTATAAATAGGTAGTTTTGAAGCTAATGCTGTTTCAATTAATGAACTTGATAGTTTTGCCCCGCCTAGCAATATTTTTTCAATATGGTAAGGTTGGTTTAACCCTTCATCCATCAACCATTTAAGCGTCTGTGGTACTAATGAAACATGCGTTGGCAGTTCTGTTTGTATAATATTTAACATTGTATGGGCATTAAATTTCGTATCTATACGAACAGTAAATCCTTCAATTAATGCTCTTAAAATAACACTTAATCCTGAAATATGATAAATCGGCAAAACAGATAACCATTTCGTTTCTTGGTCAAAACCAAGACTCTCTTTGCAGCCTATTGCACTTGCGTAATGGTTATCAAATGTTTGAGGGACTGCTTTTTGTGGACCAGTAGTCCCAGAAGTAAACATAATCGAAGCGATTTGGTTCATGTCAAATAAGCTTTCATATGTCATATCATTGCATCCTTGTTGCAATGTTGATATTTTAATTACGGATATAGCTTTTAAATTGATTTGGCTGGTAGCAACGACCGTATCTACTTCGATAGACGACAATTGGTTTTGCATCTCATCTTTAGTTAAACGTGTGTTTAACATTGCAATTTCAATTCCTGCTAACCACATTGCATTTATCAATGTAATTGATTCAATATTGTTTTCAATGTATAAACCTATACGTCTTCTATCTAATTTTTTCAACTGCTGTGCCAATCGTGAAGCATATTTATACATGGAGGCAAAAGTAACTTGAACTGTTCCGTCATCTATAAATACTTTATCTCCATTTTGTTTTGCTTGTGTTTTCAACCAAAATTCCACTTTGTCATTCCTCCATCTCATTAACTATTATAACGTTTTTAATCTGATTTAACAGTGACCAAGCATAAACCCTTATATGATTCAAAATTCGTTTTAACCCATAAAAAATGTTAATAGTTATAAAAGTTAAATATAGACTCGCAACAACTTACATTACTCCCTATTTATAGTTTAAATTAATATAGCTATGGGTACTCTATAATGTAAAACATATTAGGAGTGAGGTTTATGAAATTAAAAGTGATAGGTACTATGGCTTTA
Organism: Staphylococcus sp. GDY8P131P; assembly: GCF_017891975.1. Classification (NCBI taxonomy): domain Bacteria; kingdom Bacillati; phylum Bacillota; class Bacilli; order Caryophanales; family Staphylococcaceae; genus Staphylococcus; species Staphylococcus sp. GDY8P131P. The sequence continues at coordinate 23,047 of NZ_JAESKF010000017.1, read as the reverse complement.
TCTGGCCTTTTACTCGCTTCATGCGGGAATGACTCAAGTAATTCAGAAGATAACGGCTCAAAATCTGAAAGTTCAAATGATAAGCAAAGTAAAGAAAGTACAGAGCAAGTCATTGCGTTAGATAAAATTAAAACAAGTCCAGAAGACGCTGTTAAAAAAGCGCAAGAAGTCTATGATGGACAAGACTTAAAAGCTATTTCATATGAAAAGAGTAACGGTGATTGGTCATATAAAATTGAGCAGCAAACTGAAGGTAAAGAATCCGAAGTTATCATCGCAGATCAAGATAAGAAAGTAATTAACAAAGAAACTGAAAATGAAGATTCAATTAATCAAAACGAATCTTTCAAATATGATGACGCCATTGACTATAAAAAAGCCATTAAAAATGGACAAAAAGAATTTGACGGCGATATCAAAGAATGGTCATTGGCTAAAGATGAAGGTAAATTAGTCTATGATATGGATCTACAAAAAGATAATACGAAACATGAAATCACTGTAGATGCTAAAAAAGGCAAAGTGTTAAATAATGAACAAGATGATTAATTCAACTATTTATAAATTGAAAATTGTATAATAAGTAGGAAAAACTGCTAACATCATTAATTTTTTGATATTAGCAGTTTTTTTCTATATCATTTTCAAAATAGTAACCCCGATTATTTATTTTTAAAAACCATTTGCGCTAATTTAAGTTGTACGCCGCAGTTTTTGATGTTATGCTTATTTAAAGTTAAGATGTTTCATTTTTTACGAGAAATTGAATATTAAATATATCACTTTTTGAAATGAGTTTATATTTGATTCTATTACAGTATAGTGTGTGGGCCAAACCCCGCACTCTATGTTTGTTGAATAAGTGATTACTTAACCCTTATTCAACACCTAAAAATTAATAAAGGGGTATGTACAAATGAAATTTTTAAATTATGAAATTGAAAAAGGTCTTTACTACGACTTAATAACAGTATTCGCAAAAACAAATAAAGATACGCCGTTTCATTTCACATTTTCAGAGAGTCATACCTTAAAAGAAGTTAGAGACAAATTAGAATACATTGCAAATAAAATTGACGAAAAATAATATTTGATTCATGCGCTAATAAATAAAAACAAATCATAACACTCTCTTTATTCAATTAGTTTAGAATACTAAATAAAAATACTTTTCTAAAAAACAAAAATCATGTCGTTAATTCATAACTTACTGCTATTAAATCTTTAATTTGATTCATCGTATTCGTCTCTTTTAAGTTAATTGTTATCCAATTAGATTTATCCATATGGTAAGCAGGATAAATTCCTTCTTTTTTTCTTAAAGGGCCAATAAGTTCTTTTCTAACTTTTAAATTGATAACATCAATTGTTTCTGTTGATTGTAAAGCCAACTTGTCAGCACTCATATCCATAATTAAACCAGACCATTTAATTTAGATGGATATATATACAGGACTACCGTATTCTTAATTACAAACAATGCAGTTTTTAACGTAATACAGTGCTTTTATTTGAATAATAAGCTAGGTCATTACCCCATTGCACTTCATACATCATACACACTGTTCATGTAAATTTATGAAGGTATATCAATATATTATATTTCAAAACGTTTAGGGCATGCAGATATAACTACTCCCCTATCGACATCTCGTCATTTATTAAAAGACAGTTAAAAACAAGCAGAAATTAAAACACTAAAAGCCTTGCGCCGCATGTGATATAGAGATTTCATTTCAAAATTTTGATTTTGAAATGAGCGTAGTATTTATTATATTAAGTGATACAAAATAAAGACACCGAAATCCTATTGTATCAAGGATTTCGGTGTCTCAGGAAAGCTCAAATTATGTCATTAACGGAGAGTGAGGGATTCGAACCCTCGAGACGCTTGTGGCGCCTACACACTTTCCAGGCGTGCTCCTTCGGCCAACTCGGACAACTCTCCAATATGAAATTAAAAAAACAGAAGCGATATTTCACTTCTGTTTGTATGACCCCGACGGGACTCGAACCCGTGTTACCGCCGTGAAAGGGCGGTGTCTTAACCGCTTGACCACGGGGCCATGGCTCCACAGGTAGGACTCGAACCTACGACCGATCGGTTAACAGCCGATAGCTCTACCACTGAGCTACTGTGGATCAATTTAAATGGAGCGGGTGATGGGAATCGAACCCACAACATCAGCTTGGAAGGCTGAGGTTTTGCCATTAAACTACACCCGCTTATTAACGATTATGGGGCGGTTGATGGGAATCGAACCCACGAATGTCGGAACCACAATCCGATGCGTTAACCACTTCGCCACAACCGCCAAAGAAATAAAATGGTTCAGGACAGAGTCGAACTGCCGACACATGGAGCTTCAATCCATTGCTCTACCAACTGAGCTACTGAACCTTAATGCGAAATAATGGCGGTCTCGACGGGAATCGAACCCGCGATCTCCTGCGTGACAGGCAGGCGTGTTAACCGCTACACTACGAGACCAAAGTATGTAATTGCGGGAGGCGGATTCGAACCACCGACCTTCGGGTTATGAGCCCGACGAGCTACCGAACTGCTCCATCCCGCGTTAATATTATTAATGACGCCTACCTATTTAATATAACATAATACTATTAACAAAGTCAACATGTTTTTAAAATTAATTTACATTGTTTTAATTATATTTTTAAAATTATATGCCATAATGGGCGTTTGTGCATTGCTCATTTCTGAATACTTATATAGTATATTAAGTTTTAGTATTTTCGTCAATGCTTTCTATAAAGTATTTTGTGTAAAAATGGCATATAAATATAATATTTTAAGTTTAGTTTCTTAATGATACATTTTTCTTTTTTAAATGACGTTACCTTCTGTTCCTCTGCTCAATAATTGAGTCATTTAACTTTTATTTAATTGCATAAGTATTGAGAAAAAAGTTAAAAACATATATTGATTTTATCTTAATATGGAACTTTAATCCTAAGAGCGAGACACTATTGATGTCTCGCTCTCCCCTATCTTAAACATATAAATGCTTATATGATAAACTTGATTATTTACTCATAATACCCATCATTTTACTTTGTAAAATTGTAAATGTTGTGAAACCATCATCTTCTAGGAAATGCCCTCCAAAATCAGTAATCTTACATTTACCGTCTAATGCATCCATTAAACGTTTGGTTTCTTTATAAGAAACATGCTGATCGTCTTTTGCACACAAGCCATAGAATGCATTTACTTTTTCCTTAATTTTATCGTAATTAATTGTCTCATGCTGCATTTGTAATGGGACATCGATTTCTTGGGCATCTTCTTTAAACCCAGAAATACTAAATAAACCTTCTATTTTTTTAATTTCTAAACTTTCTATAAATTCGAGTGAAGCAATTGTTCCAAACCCATGTGTCACAAAATAAGTATCCTTTTTATCAATATATATCTGTTTTTTCATTTCACTTACCCATTTACTTATATCTCCATTTTTTTCTTGAGGTACATTAAAAAGCGTCACATCATAACCTTCTAATATTAAATTGTTTGCTAACCATTTATACCAATGGTTAGTTGAATCACCAAATTTTGAATGTACAATAATTATATCTGTCATAAATGACTCCCCCATTTTTCTAAAATTACGACATATCAGTATTAAAACCTATAACACTATGTCAACGTTAAAAATTAAGTATCTCATAAATTGAAACAGGATTGCATTGTCATATTTATAGAAAAAGGCCATTTCTACTAGAAGATTCGCCTATCTGTAGAAAGTGGCCCTTTTAATACTTAATTAAATTTCATTTAATATTTCTTCGACTGCATCTTTACCTTGTTGAATACAATCTGGTAAACCAACGGCTTCAAATGACGCACCGGTAATACGTAGTCTCGGATAATTATTTCTAATATGTGATTGTATTGATTTAATTTGTTCAATATGCCCTATATGAAATTGGGGCATGCTTTTTGGCAAGCGATTAACAATGCTAAAATCGGGTGAGCCTTTAAAAGTCATCATTTGACTTAAATCTTTTTTGACAATATTAACGATTTCTTCATCTGTATGATCATCAACGACTGTATCACCAGGCTTACCTACATATGCTCTAAGCAATACTTTACCTTTTGGTGTAGTAAATGGCCATTTCTTACTTGTCCAAGTACATGCGGTAATCTTGGTATCGCTTGTACGTGCGATTACGAAACCTGTACCATCATAATTATTAATAATGTTCGATTCATCAAACGCAAGCACAACTGTAGCCACCGTAGTAGAATCCATTTTTTTAAAATAATCAAACGCAGGGTCATTTCCAAACCATTCCAAGAATTTTTGGTGTGGTGTTGTAACAAGAACACTATCATAACTATGTGCTTCATTTTCAGTTTTTATTACATATTTCTTTTGTTCGATTGTAATATCTTGAACAGAAGTATTATATTTAATCGTCACACCTTGCTCGATAATATAATCTCTTAAATGTTCTATAAATGAACTTAAACCATGTCGAAATTGTTTGAATTGGCCTTTAGGTGCGCCTGGATATAACTGACGTTGTTTTTTTCGTTGTTCTTTTTCATATCTCATTCCCTTTATCAGACTGCCAAATTGTTCTTCTCTTTCTTTAAATTCAGGGAATGTAGTCATCAAGCTTAAATCATCGATATTGGTACCATAAATGCCACCCATTAATGGTTCTATTAAATTTTCTAAAATTTCATCACCTAAGCGTGCTCTAAAAAATGAGCCGACTGAAATGTCCCCATCTATTTGCAGAGGTTTTTTAAATAAATCAAAACTTGCTCTAACTTTACCTAAAGGCGAGATTAATTTTGTTTTTAAAAATGGTTTAATGTCAGTTGGTACGCCTAGGATTGAACCACCAGGGATGGGATAGAGTTTATTTTTAGCATATATATAAGATTGGCCTGTTTTATTTGTAACAAGTTGTTCTTCTAGACCAATATCTTTAGCAATATCAGTCATAATTTGTTTACGACCCAAATAAGATTCTGGACCTAATTCAATTGTATAGCCTTCTGTTCTATATGTTTGAATTTTTCCACCAACTCTATTAGATGCTTCATATATAGTAACCTCTATATCTGGACGTGCTTTTTTAATAAAATAGGCACTAGATAATCCTGTTACCCCTGCTCCAACGATTGCGATACGCTTAGTCAATATCAATCACACTTCCTTTAATAAACATTTTTGATTTCATCAACGATTGCGCCAATAAATAATGGATCTGTATTAGGCATTTTTGGACGGAAGTAATTGACACCTAATTCATCACAAACGATTTTACATTCATAATCGTTATCATAAAGCACTTCCAAATGTTCACACACAAAACCTACTGGCGTATAAATGAAATTTTTATAATTATAATCTTCATATAAAGCTCGTGTTAAATCTTGAACATCAGGTCCTAACCAAGGCGTGCCGGTGTTACCTTCTGACTGCCAACCTTCTGCAACATGGATGATGTTAGATTTAGCTTTTAATAATTCAGCAGTATCGTGTAATTCATTAGGGTAAGGGTCATTATTTTGCTCAATCAGGCCTTTAGGTAAACTATGTGCTGAAACAACTAATACTGTTTCATCATGTTCATTTTCTGGTATTTGTGCTAATGTTTCATTTATTTTTTCTGTCCAATATTGGATAAATTTGGGCTGTTGATAATAGTGTTCAACATGTGTTAATGCGATGCCATATTGATCAGCTTCTTCTTTAGCACGCTTGTTATAAGATCCGACTGAGAAACTTGAATAGTGTGGGGCTAATACTACAGTAACCGCTTCTTCAATACCATCTTCGTTCATAGCTTTAACAGCGTCTTCGATAAATGGATGGATATGTTTCAGACCAATATATAACTTAAATTCAACATCAGTATAACTATGATTAAGCGTCTCACATAAAGCTTCAGCTTGTCGATTGGTAGTACCTGCAAGTGGTGATAAACCACCAATAAATTTATATCTATCTTTTAAATCTTGTAATTCCGCTTCTGTCGGCTTTTTACCATGTCTAATATCAGTATAATAAGCTTCAATGTCACTTTCTTTATATGGTGTGCCATAAGCCATTACTAATAGGCCTACTGTTTTTGTCAATTTAAAATCATCCTTTTGTATAATAATTTTTAGATGTAGATGACATAATTAATTGTAAATCTTGTTCGCTATTCTTTATGTCTTACTATCTTTGTGTATAGTCATGAACAAATGTAGTGATTCTTTTTAATGTTTCTGGTTTTACTTGTGGGAAAACACCATGACCTAAATTGAAAATATGCTTGCCATGGTCCATACCTTGATCTAATATTGGTTTTAATCGTTTTTCTATAACATCCCAAGGTGCTAATAGCAAGGAAGGATCTAAATTACCTTGTAAAGTTTTAGTTATATTTAAATCTTCAGCCTCTTTAATAGATAATCTCCAATCTAAACCTAGTACATCTATAGGTAGCTCATTCCATTCGTTAACTAGGTGACTTGCACCTACACCAAACAAAATAACTGGTACATCGTATATTGCTTTAATACCCTTAATTAATTTTTCCATTGCAGGTTTTATATAATATCTATAATCTTGTACATTTAATGCGCCAACCCAAGAATCAAAAACTTGTATAATTTCAGCGCCCGCTTCAATTTGTGCAGTCGTATAAGTAATAGACATTTCAACCAAATGATCCATTAGTGCAAACCAAGTAGCTTCATCACTATACATCATCGCCTTTGTAAAATTATAATTCTTAGATGGTCCTCCTTCAATCATATAGCTCGCTAATGTAAAAGGTGCTCCTGTAAAACCAATTAGAGGGACGTTCAATTTTTCTTCAGTTAACAACTTGATTGTGTCTAACACATAGGGCACATCACGTTTAGGATCTATTGTTCCTAATTTTTCAACGTCTTGTACATTTTTAATTGTGTTATGAATCACTGGACCTATCCCCGATTTGATTTCTACATCTACACCTATTGGTTGCAGCGGTGTCATGATATCTTTATATAAAACAGCTGCGTCTGTATTATAATTATCTACTGGTAAATGTGTAACATACGCACATAACTCTGGTTGATGGGTAATCTCAAATAAAGAATACTTTTCTTTTAATTTTCTATATTCAGGCTGAGATCTACCAGCTTGACGCATAAACCACACTGGCGTGTGATTAACTTCCTTTCCCTTAATCATATCTAGGATAGTATTATTTTTATTATGCACCTTGTAATCCTCCTACATTATAATCATTCTTATTAATATTACCATATCGACTTATCTCTCGTATTTCAATGTATTGAAATGTCATAAAAAAGACAAACTGTGTTGTTTTGCCCACTTAATTATTTGACTATTGTTTTCTAACAGAAATCAATTATAATACTGTTAAAGTCTATTTTATATTTATTTGAAATATTAGAAGTATATATAGTAAATTATAATAGTTATTTAAAGTTTCTTAAACAATTCAAGGGGGAAAACTTATGAAAATCTACGCATCTTATGGTACGTTCGGTTATTTAAATCAGATTAGACTTAATAATCCTGATCATAATTTATTACAATTTTCTGCTTCTGATTCTTCAGTTATTATAGAAGAAACTGAAAGTGAAACTGTTTTAAAACATCCGTTAGAATATGACATCATTAAATCCGAAGGGAACTTAGATGAAAATTACTTCTATTCAGTCATATTTATACCTACATCTGAAGATCATGCTTATCAATTAGAAAAAAAGCTGGAATCTGTAACAACTGATTTCCATCAATTTGCTGGTTATAGAAGTTATCGTTTTTTAAAACCTACCCAAGGTTTAACTTACAAAATCTATTTTGGTTTCGAAAGTCGTACTGATTACGAAGATTTCAAAGCATCCACTACGTTTCAAAATAACTTTGATAAGCTCGCATTGAGCCAATTCTTTGGTTCAAGTGGCCAGCATTCAAGCTACTTTGAAAGATATTTATTCCCAATTGATGATTATTAATTAAAATAAAAACGCTACTCATCTTTTAGAATTAATCTAAAATACTGAGTAGCGTTTTTTTAATCTCTTAGTAATGATTCTTGATATTTTAATTTTTTAATTACGTTTCTAATCGTTAACCAACCTACTAAAAAGTAGATTGCTCCAAAATAACCATACTGTGGAAAAGCAATAGCAAATATGATTATAAATACGACGCCAATGAAACACATTAATCTCATTAAAAACTGTTCGTACCCTTTAATTACCATTTTATCTGAAACTGGCCATACTTGTGGCCATAAACCATAAGCTTGTTGTGTATAAAATTGAGCCATTTGTAATAGAATAATATACATGAATAAACTACCAATGATTAATACCACAATCACTTGGTGCAACCAGATCATTAGTATTAAAGCAATAATAACCAAGCGCAAGATGATGTTAAATGCATCTTTTCCTCTCGCAAAGCTCCGTGTAAATAAATACAAATACATAGAATTGTCATTAAACTTATTATTTTTCGGTGTCCGTAAAAATGGGTCTAAATAACTTCTTCTTACTGCTCTTTCTTCGATTTGCTTCACATCAGTAAACATATTAACAAATTTATAATAGTTCATATGGTGTTGTTGTTCAATGGCCACCATACGCTCCCAAGGGAATAAATTACTTTTATTTAAATATTTTATGAATAATATAAGTGCAATGAGTATAATGATTGATAGTATACTCGATATATTTTTAGCATCTAGCGTAATATAAAACCCTGATGTAAATATAATAAACAGCACAGTAAACAAGGACCAACGTTCAAGTCGGAATTTATACCACTGCCATTTTAATAACAAACCTAAAAATGGAAAAATGATTGCAAGGATTGCAAATGTGATATAAAATCCAAACGTTTGATTATTAAGTACATAAAATAAAGGGAAAAATATAATAATTATCAATACTTGTAATGGCAAACGTGAAAAATAGCTATATATTAAACTGCTTTTCATGTATTCAGACATATGCTTTTCAAATGGTAACAAGAATAGTTTATCAGCATCTTTTAATAAGGTTCTAATAGGAAATATAGACGTAATGGCTACAATTATACTTGCAATCAAAGCATAATTTATACGTTTGGGAATTGACTTTAACCAATCGCCATAACCTAGAATAAACGCACCTAATAATATAACAAGAAAAACAGAAAAATGACCGTTAAATATAAACTTATTATAATAGCTTTTTTCTTTTGCAATTTCTTTTTTTCTTAGGTTAAATAATTGTTTAGCTCCCTGTTTCATGAATGCTGGCCGCCTTGAGTAACATGTATATATATTTCATCTAAAGTTTTCCCACTTAAACCAGTTTGGTCTCTTAATTCGTCTATATCCCCAAATGCAACGATTTGGCCTTTATCCATAATTAAAAATCTGTCACAATATTTTTCTGCAGTTGCTAATATATGTGTACTCATTAACACAGTTCTTTCTTCTTCTTTTTTCTCCACCATTAAATCAAGCATAGATTGGATCCCCAAAGGGTCTAAACCTAAAAATGGTTCATCAATAATATACAAATCTGGGTCCACAATAAAAGCGCAAATAATCATCACTTTCTGTTTCATCCCTTTAGAAAAATGACTTGGAAATATATCTAATTCATTTTCTAATCTAAATATTTTTAACAATGGGCGCGCTCTTTTCATAGCTTCTTCTTTATTAATATTGTATGCCATTGCTGTCATATTAATGTGTTCTTGTAATGTTAATTCATCGTAAATCACTGGCGACTCAGGGATATACGAAAGTTTTCTTCGATAGGATTCTACATCTTGTTTTATATCAATACCAGAAATGGTCAACTGCCCTTCCATCGGCGTTAACAGACCTAGCATATGTTTAATTGTAGTGCTTTTTCCAGCACCATTTAAACCTATGAGTCCTACAATTTCTCCTTTTCGTAATTCAAAATTTATATCTTTAATCACAGGCCTTTTCCCATAACCGCCTGTCAAATGTTCTACTTTTACTGTCATAAGGCACCTCCACAAATATTATTGTATCAAAAATCAATCGTTGTTCATAAAGTTACTGTGAAAAATGACGGAAATAATATAGTAATGCTATAATAGTTATTAACAATCTTACAAGGAGTGAAGATTTATGTCTGAAACAATTTTTAGCAAAATTATCGATGGTGAAATCCCAAGTTATAAAGTATACGAAGATGAGTTTGTATATGCATTTTTAGACCTTTCTCAAGTAACAAAAGGTCATACGCTACTCGTTCCTAAAAAAATATCTGCTAATATCTTTGAAACAGATAGTGAAACAATGCAACATATCGGTACAGCTTTACCAAAAGTAGCAAATGCTATCAAAAAAGCATTTAATCCGGACGGTTTAAATATCATTCAAAATAATGGTGAATTTGCTGATCAATCCGTGTTCCATTTACACTTCCATTTATTACCAAGATATGAAAATGATATTGATGGTTTTGGATATAAATGGGAAACACATGAAGAAAATATTGACGATGACCAAAAAGTCAAAATCGCTCAAGAAATAGCAGCACAATTTAATTAATTATGCTTATCTGCAATCATAAAGGGTATAATAAAATTAATAATGGCTAAGAAATTTTAGAAATAAGGAGAATTTTTATGAAAACAGCTCAATTATTATTAGGACTTGGTGCTGGTGTTGCAACAGGACTCGGTGTTGCATTAATGAATCGTGAGAAAAAAAATTCAAACCACTCTATAACTCAAGGACCAAAACCTACAGGTGCCGAATCTGAATTCGATAGAGAAATCAATACAATTAAACAAAGCGTTAATGATATCGTAAATTATATCGCTCAAGTCAAATCAGAAAGTACAGAGTTTGGCAGTACGATTGGCGATGAAGTAAAAACAATGATTGGTGACTTTAAGTCTGATATTAATCCTAATATTGAAAAATTACAATCTCATATTGAAAATTTACAAAACCGTGGCGAAGAAATTACAAACGGTTTTGAAAAAGATAAATCATAACTTAAATATATGAGCTACAACCCATTTAAACAATCGGTTTGTAGCTTTTTTATTTAATCGTTGACATGGCTCGTTTACAACTTAGCACCGCCAATTAGCACTCTAAATTTTAACTTTGCTACCCATGTATAAAAATGTAGAACTTATATTTCTAAATATAAAATAATCGATATATATGCACAAGTCTTTCTATATTTAATAACCTAAATTGATATTTTTATAATGTCACTAGCCCTTTAAATATAGATTTAAAATAGCCTTGACGCGTAAACTATTACGTTAGATAATACTGAAGTATATTCAAGTTATTTAAAAAGGAGTATGATTGCGTAATGTATTTATGTACACGCCAAATAGATATCAATGCCCGTTTTGGCATTCCTAGAATTGCTTTTCTTAGTTTTGTTACTACAATTATTACGTTTTTAATTGCGTATGAGATTTTATACTTCTTTTCAGACACAAAATTAACTGATAAACATTTTTTAATATTTTTAATGTTAGTTGTACTTTTATACCCATTACACAAAATAATACATTTATTATTTTTATACCCCTACCGCAAGTCTTTTAAAAAATATAAATTAGTGAAACATAAATCTATACCTTTTTATAATGTTTATATAAACACACCAGTCAACAAATATTATTTTTGTTTTGGCCTCATCACACCTGCCTTATTTATTACAACTTTATGCGCTTATTTTAGTATGTTAATTCCACAATATGGGCACTACTTGATGTTTTTAATTGCCCTAAATTTAGGATATTCCGTTTTGGATTTTCTTTATTTGAAAATCATACTATTTTCAAATGAAGGGGCTTACGTAGAAGAACATCAAACAGGTATCAACATCTTAAATAAAGTTACACCGCAATATAATAATCGTCTTAAACGAGGTTGAGGTACGTACCACTAACGCCCAACCTCGTGTTTTGATATGAGCGCCAAATATTAAAATTAAATATGATACTTGTATCAATTACTCACTCTTAACAATTTCAATTTAGATAAAGCATAGTCCTATTTAAATCATTTATATTTGTATTTTTAACCTTTTCTTCTATACAAATAATGTAAAGCCTCATTTGGTTACAACTAAAGTCCCATATATTAGGTTTCTAATTGGTGAAAACAATATTATATGTTATATTTACGTTGTTATTCTTACAAAAGGAGTTCCCAATAATGAAAACATTCAAAAAAGTTATAATTCCTGTTACAGCTAGTGCGTTATTATTAGGTGCTTGTGGTAATAGTGCTACAGATTCAAAAGAAGATACAATCATCTCATCAAAGGCTGGTGACGTGAAAGTTGAAGATGTCATGAATAAGATGGGTGACGAACAAATAGCTAATTCATCTTTTTCTATATTACTTAATAAATTGTTAGCAGATAAGTATAAAGATAAAGTCGATACAAAAGACATTGATAAAGAAGTCGAAAAAGAACAAAAACAATATGGTGGCAAAGACCAATTTGAAAGTATGTTAAAACAACAAAAAATGTCTCTAAGTGACTATAAAGAACAAAAAAAATTACAAGCTTACCAAAAAGCTTTATTAAATGATAAAGTGAATATTTCTGATAAAGAGATCAAAGAAGATACTAAAAAAGGATCTCATATTTTAATTAAAGTCAAAGAAAATAAAGACGATAAAGAAGGGTTATCAGACAAAGATGCTAAAGCAAAAGCTGAAAAACTTCAAAAACAAGTATCCGAAAATCCTGATAAATTTGGAGAAATCGCTAAAAAAGAATCTATGGACAAATCTTCTGCTAAAAAAGATGGTAGTTTAGGATATGTAATCAAAGGACAAATGGAAGAAAAATTTGAAAAAGCGCTCTTTAAACTTAAAGAAGGCGACGTTTCTAAAGTAGTGAAAACAGATTACGGTTATCATGTTATCAAAGCAGATAAAGAAGACGATTTTGATGAAGAAAAAGGTAAACTCAAATCACAATTAATTCAACAAAAAGTACAAAAAGACCCTAAACTTTTAACAGATGCTTATAAAGAATTATTAGATGAATATAAAGTAGACTATAAAGATAGAGATATTAAAAAAGCAATTGAAGATTCAATTCTAGATCCAGAAAAAATTAAGCAACAGCAACAACAACAGCAGCAACAACAAGCTATGCAACAAGGTGGCGCTGGCATGTCCGTTGGACAATAAAATATACAAACAAGGCGTTGATGCTATCAGTGTCTACGCTCAACATAAAAATGCACTTTCATTTCAAAAATGAAAGTGCATTTTTATATTTAAACTTCTTAATTTTAAACGTGCATGCTTGTCTAGAAGTATATGGTCTAGTCTTATAGATCCTCTCATACTAACTTCTTAAACATTTGTATATTGAAGCCATAAGTTCAATTTCTTTAAGAAATGACTTCACAACTTATTGAGATAGTAATGCTTATATCTGGTGTTAGTTTGTCATTCAAATTGACACTAGAAGCCATTTTATATGATTCTACCCAATCGCTATTTTCTAATAGAAAAATGTATGGTTTTACTTTGTTTACATAAAACCATACGTTTTATAAAATATCTGAGACACTTATTTCACAAACACTTATATACTGTATTAAGTTTCTTGTGTTCTAATCCAAAGAAGTTGGATTGTAAAATTGTCTACCTTCTAGCCCAAAGATACGCTCAGTGAATTGCCCTTTAGGTGTTTTCTTATAAGCTTTTTCAAACATATTCATTTTAGCATCAATGTTATCAATAAAGAATAATATTTCAGCTTCTTTCATATGAGGTAGCTTCGGTGATCCAAATTCCATTTTACCATGATGAGCTAATATCATATGTCGCAGTAACAATACTTCTTCGCCGTTTATATCTAACTCTCTAGCTGCGTCTGCTACTTCATCACTAGCAATTGATATATGACCAAGTAAATTACCTTCTACTGTATATGTTGTCGCTACTGGCCCACTCAATTCTTTAACTTTACCCAAATCATGTAAAATAATTGAACTATATAATAAGCTACGATTTAGAAGAGGATATATGTCACAAATAGATTTTGCAACACGCAACATAGTTAATACATGGTAGCTTAAACCACTTGAAAAGTTATGGTGATGTGAACTTGCTGCTGGAAATGTGAAGAATTCACTTTGGTATTTACGTAACAAATGACGCGTTATACGTTGTAAATTAGCATTTTCAATTTCTAACATATAATGCGATATTTCTTCTTTAATCTCATCTGGCGTTAATGGCGCACCATCAACAAAATCGTGTATTTTTAAGTCCTCTTCTTCTGAAGCTAACTTAATTTTATTTATTTTCATTTGTTTGCGTCCACGATAATTTATGACATCACCAATAACATGCACAATTTTTTCTGGTTCTAAAACACGCATATCTTCTTTAGTTGCTGTCCATAATTTTGCTTCAATATCCCCACTTTTATCTTGTAAATATATGGTCATATAATCTTTTCCTTGGGCTGTCACGCCTTGTGTCGCCTTATGAATCAAGAAATAGTGATCAACTGAATCTCCAGGGTTTAATTTTTCTACATTTCTCATTATTTACCGCCTTCCTCGAGTTTATTCAATGTAATAATTTGTTTTGAAGGCACACTTGTATCTTTCACACATGTAAAGAATAAAATTTGATAACTTTTTGGCATTTGTCTTAAATAGTTCATCATTGTTTCTTTTCTAGATTTGTCAAAATGTACAAAGGCATCATCTATAATTATTGGGAATGGATAATAAGGTTTTAAGGTTTTAATTAAACTTAAACGCAATGCGATATATAGTATTTCTTTAGTAGATTGACTTAATTCGATTGGTTCATACATTTGGCCGTTTACCTGTTTTACCATTAAATTTTCATTCGCATATGTGACTTGTACATAATTTCTATTTGTTAAATGTGCAAAGATCTCTGTCGCTTCATTTATTACTTGTGGTAAACGTTTATCTTTAATTTGTTTAATGTGACCATTCACTAAAGATTGTAAGTAGCTAAGACTTGCCCAATCTTTCGCTTCATCATTCACTTTATTTTTAAGAATATAGAACTTATGACGTAAATCCGCTAATGTTTTATCTGTTTCCATATCCGTAATTTTAGCATTTAAATCACTAACTTCCGCCTGCATTTCTAAATATTGGTCATTATAATCATTGACTTGAGTTTCTAATACTTCGTCTTCATCAGATAATTGAGCAAATGTTTTTTGGCTCAATCTAGAACTTACATCGTAATTGTAATTTTGGTTTTCTAGATATTTCGTCAAATCATTAAAACGATTTAATCGTTGATGATATGCTTGATATTGAGCATGATGATTATAATAAGATTCTTCATCATATGCATTTACAAAATCAAATAATTGTGTGATAACCTTATTATTTTCATTTAAGCGATGATTCAGCTGAGTTAATTCGCTCTCTAGTAAATCAATTTGCTCTTTATTTCTATTCCATTTCTCTAAATTATTAGTTTCTTCTTTCAACCATTGATTTATATCATGGAATAAAGATAATTCATTAAAATAAGTAAATTGATTTTGAGTCACTTCTTTTGCATGCGCATAAAATGCATCTAAATCTTGTTGTAATTGGTATTTTTGTTCAATAAGTTCCGCAATATGATTGGCGTAATCTTTTATTTTATTCATCGTTGCAATACTATCAATGATAAGTTCATCTGAGATTTTATCCGAGAGGTATAAATCAGATTTAACCTGATTGATTGCATTTTGTGCGTTTGAATATTGTTTTTGTGCTTGTTCTAAAGTAGCAGTTAAATAGTCCGATTT
The DNA here is from genome assembly GCF_017891975.1 of Staphylococcus sp. GDY8P131P. Taxonomy (NCBI): domain Bacteria; kingdom Bacillati; phylum Bacillota; class Bacilli; order Caryophanales; family Staphylococcaceae; genus Staphylococcus; species Staphylococcus sp. GDY8P131P. Next base: position 7,221 of record NZ_JAESKF010000017.1, on the reverse strand, counting down.
TTTGGCTAAAGCCTCTTTCGTTTTAATTGAACTATGAAATTGTTCACGTATTCTATGTTGATCATCTAGGTCAAAATCCAAATCATACTTTGCTTCTAAATCATTAATTTGATGTTGTAAATCTTCGATTTCATTTGAGAACGTTTCACTGTGCCCTATTTCTTTAGATTTAACCAGGAATATACCAATAATAAACACAACGGATAATACTGCAAACACAATACCAAAAATGAGATTAGCTGAAATAAATGAAAATATGGTTAATCCAATACCAATAACTGTCAACATAATTAATGCCAAACGGAACATATTTTGTTTCTGTTCATTTTCTTGTTGTTCTTTATCAAATGCTTCTTTCATTTTTTGATAAAGATTATTTTTCTCCTGTAATTCGAAAACACGGTTATTATATTGCTTTTTCTTTTCATAATTTTCATCAGAAACTATATCTGTTTCTAAAGCATCCATCTCTGCTTGGTTTGTTTCTTTATCGATTTTATTTTCTTCAATATTACGCTCTAATTGTTGAATGAATGCTGTTTGTTCTTGTTTATGCTTAATTTGGTTACTAACATGACTTTTCATCGCTTCTGAACTATCTACTTCATGATGCACCTCTTGCCAACCAATATTAGATTTCAAACCTGTTTGTTCGCGTTCTTTATCTTGAATTTCTTTTTTAATAGATTTCAATTCATATTCTTTTTGCTTAATTTCATTTTCTTGCTGATATATATGATTAAAGGCATCCAAATCATTTTGTTTAGGCACATTAATTTTTTCATTTTCGTCTTTTAAATGTGTTAACCTTTCTTCTCTTAAACCGATATCTCTTTTTAAATTTTGTGTTTGAATTTTAGCAGATTCATATCGATCAATACCTTGTTCAGGAAACACAATTGGTTCAATATTCAACTGTTTCTCTAGTGCCTTCCACTCTTGTGTTTGCTCGTGTAAGGCTAATTCCTTTTGTTTGCGGTCATGCATCTTTGATAATTGGTTTAAATTTTGTTTTATATTTTCTAAGCGTCTATCAGCTTTATCTTTATCATCTACGAGACGTTTATATGTTGATAATTTTTCTTCTTCTTCACGAATTTGACGCTCCAAAGATTTCAATTCTTCTAATTGTTGATTAATAATCGGATTACGACCATTTTTCTTATACAACAATTCTTTTTTATCGCTCAAAATTTCACGCATACTGGTAAATTCTGTAGACCCTAAAGCACCAGCTTGTAATAAGTAATTTTGTAATTGTTTTTCATCCATATTTTTATGGATATCTTGAAGGCCTAATACATCAAATGAAAATATACCTTGGTATGTACGTTTAGAAATAAAATTCAATGCTTTTTTCAACCAGTGTTCATCTTTGATAGCGCCATTTGGCAGATAAACTTTTACATCCCCAGTCGCTGTACCTTTTACACGTTCAACCTCAACTAATGAACCATCCTCTTGAATTAACGTAAGCTTGCCACCATATTGATTACCTAAGCGCGGCTCTAATCTCGGTTCATTTTCTTTTTTTGTTGGAAAACCAAACAGGATGGAATGTATAAATGCTTGAATAGTAGATTTACCTGATTCATTTTCTCCATAAATTTCAGTAAAATACTCATCAAATTCAATGGTTCTTTGAATAAATCTACCATAACCATAAATCTCTAATGATTTAATCTTCACATTATTCACCCCTCATATCTGACTTTAATAACAGTTCAGCGCGCGATATTAATTCACGGCGATCAAAGTTATCATAATTTTCTAGGTATTTTGAAGCTTTTGGATTGAGATACAAATCATTCATAGCCGCTTCATAAACAGCATGGTCATCAATTAAATCAGGTGAAAATTCCTTTACAAGCGTTGTTTTATTATCATCTTTATTTTTTATCTTTAAATCTTCTATAAATACAAAATGGTGTTCGTTTTCTTCGTAATCACTAATCATTTCTTGTACTTGTAATTTATCTTGATCTGAAATAATTTCATCTGAATTCACATTTACCACTAATTGATAAATCGCTTTGCCTTTTGTTCTAACTTGTGATTTAAAATCTTGTATGGCATCAAACAAACCTTGCTTCGTAGTCATATCAGTATCTATTTCAGCTTTTTCAAAACGAATAAATTGTGTTGATACAAATTGAGCATTGAGATTTAAATCGTCTCCCTCCACTAAAAGACAACCTTTTTCTCCAGTTTCTTTAAAATGACGGCCTTGTATATTACCAGGATAATGGATTGGAGGCATATCACTTAATTGCTGGCGTTCATGTATATGGCCGAGTGCCCAATAGTGATAGAGTTTATTGTTTAAATCTTCTAATCTAAATTCAGTATAACGATTATTTGTATTCGTTTTACTATATGTGCCATGTAATATTCCAATATGAATACCTTTTTGACCTTGACTTGAAGGGTAAGCATCTAATTTATTTTCATAACTAGCTTCATTTTGATAGCTAAACCCATGTAAATAAATTTCTTCGCCATTTTTAGTAATCGTTTGATAAGTTTCCACATTTTCGGAAAATATCGAAACATTCTCCGGCCATTCAGTACCTATGGATGAGGAAAGTGGATCATGATTACCATGACATACATAAACAAAGATTTGCTCTTTAGCTAACCGGTTAAATTGTTCTTTCAGGAATACTTCTGCACGTAGCGTTCTGTTATGGTGATCAAACAAATCACCAGCAATAACTATAAAATCTACTTCTTCGTTTAATGCTAAATCCACTATTTTTTTAAAACTTTCGTAAGCACTTTTTTGCATATCTTCAAATATTGATTGACTTAAATAGCTTCTTGATTTAAATGGACTATCTAAATGTAAATCTGCACAATGAATAAATTTAACCATACATTAAAGTTCTCCTTTATTTAAAGGTTTTATTATAAAATGCATGTAAGACTATGTATTAATTTTGAGATAACAAACTCATGATTAAAAATCTATGCATGCCAATATCTTGTATCTTTATATTTTACCACAGAGTCTATTGCACAGTCGATAAAACGAAAGAGGCTGAGGCACAAATATATGCCTCAGCCTTGAATATATTATTGGCAAAAGTTAGTTGAATTGAAATCACACTTAATCAAGCTTGTTTCAATGCTTATCTATCGTTAATGCCAGAAGCAGAACAACAAAATCTATAAAATATGAGTATTTCTGTCCCACGCCCAAATTAATTTTCTGATTAAAAAATATTAATCAGCGTAGATTTCATCTAAAGGTTTAACAATAATTTGGTTGATTTCTTGGAATACTTGGCTCATATTTTGCTCAGCGGCCATTAATTCTGAAATATTAGAATCGTTTTCGATTTTTTGAGCCTGTTCTTGTGCTTTTTGTAGCTCTTCTTCACCGATTTCTTCACCTTGCATTTGTTTTTGTTGGAAATTTAATTGTGTTTCACGGAACTCATCAAATAAATCCTTTGATTCTTGATTTTCTTTAACTTTTGCGTAAGCATTTTGGATAGCTTGGTATTCATCACTTTCTCTTAATGCTTGCTCTAATTGGTTTGCATGATCGTATAAATTTACTGCCACTGTGCTTCACTCCTTTATTTGTATATGTGTTATAACCACATCGATATTACAATAACATAATTTAATATGTTATACAAAAATTGCAATTACCCCTTGAAGTAAACCGATAATACCACCTAATAAAAATCCTAATAGCATAATTAATTTTAATTCTTTGTTAGCGATATCAATAATTAACCTTTCGATGTAAGCTAAATCAAATGAATTGATTTGTTCTTCTACCATTTGTCTAAGATTAATTTTTTTCATAATTGGAGAAATATATTTAGAACCTTTTTCAATAATAAGGTCTGTAAGCGTTTGTGAAACTTTTTTCTCTAAAAATACAATAAAATCAGGCATTAAATGATGAAGGGGTTGGTTCACTTTACTATTTATGTTTGCATAACTAATCACTAAGTCAACGACTGTTGACTTAAATGAATTAAATTGTTCTTCATTTACTATTTCAGTTAACTTTTTTGTTTTAAAAGTTTCATATTCATTGTCAATAATCTGCTTTGCAATTGCTTTTGCTTTAGGATGATTTGTGAGCCTAATCAACTCGTGTTGTATACGATCTGCGATGCTTTCTTTCGTCATAAACATTTGTAATAATCCAACAATTTTTCCCTTTTCATTAAAAAAAGTATCTAGCATTGATGATATATCTGAAGCACCTTTTTCAGATTTTAAGTAAATGCGTGCACGTTCAAATAGTAAATCGGGTACAAGTTCTATTTTTTGGTCCATGTTTAATTCGATATCATCGGGAATTATTTGTTTAATTGGTGTTTCCTTATGGTCATTATAGTATTGATTTAATTGATTAGATATAACTGTGTCCATCTGGCTATTCGTTAATTGAGCTGCATCAATATCAAAATGCTTAGCTAATGATTGGATTGTTACGCCATCATATTTTAATTTGTGTATTTGTTTTAAAAATAATTCTTCGATAGCTTCTCTTGATTTCGGTGCGTTTAATTTTGACTTAATTAATGTTTCAGTTAATAAATGTTCTTCAATAACTTGACCTATTTTATCAGCTATTTCTCCCCTTCTCTTGGGTATTAACCCAGGCGTAAAAGGTACACGTTTATTAAATATATAATACGTTTTAAATGGATGGAATAGCATCCTTACCGCAATCATATTGGTAACTCCACCTATCAATGCGCCAATAATCATCATAAATATAATTATTAAAAAAGCGTGCATAGTTCATTCTCCTTCATATACAATTAGTTTAAAAACTGAAGGTAATTATATATCAGTCATTTTTATATTGTATAACATAAATAGTACATATGTGTAGCATATGCGTTAATTTCTCAAATGAAATTTTATTGTCCATAACCATTTATTTCATTAAAACACTAAGTTATAGTTCCATTTTGTTTATATTAAATTTAAAAATAAAAAAGAGCGATTTAGAAATCAAAAATTTTATTGATCCCAATTTATCGCTCTGGCGTTGCTGTATATTTTTTAAACTTGGTACGAAGCAATTTAGTGAACAGTTGTTGATTTCCCGAGTGGGACAAAGCACCACTTTGAAAATTTTTTATTTCATCTCATTATGAATGACTATAAAAAGGATATAAACGTTAAAACGCTTGTATAAGCACTATATCAGCCTTTATAAACGAAGACATCGTTTATAAAAACTTAAAATAAGTGGGTAATATCTCTAGTTCCCTACTGTAAATATAATAAATAATTCTAAAATCAATTGATGTACCAGTTTTTATCAATTTTAGTGACTAAACCATTCATATACAATTAAACCATGTTACATAATTATATAAATAATGATTCTCCTATCACAAAATAGATTCACTTATACGTGCATTAATTCTTCTTTAGATACTCTACCGAAATATGTCTCCGCTTCTCTTAATTTAGAAGTTCCAAATATAGGTTGAGTTTCTTGGTTTAGCACACGGTAGATATCACTTACTTTATTACTTTGTAAAATATATCCGTTACGAGTATCAACTGTACTCCAGTAAATATCACTCGTTGTAGAATGGTTAGGGTATGCACAATGATTACGGGAAATTGTTTGAACCATTTCTAATGGATCGCATCCAAAAGTACTATTTAGTACATCTGAATCTCTAAACAATGCACAAATTGACACGCATGTTGTCCAGTTTGGCAATACTCTCTCTTTTTCAATTTGTACTAATGTCTTTTTTGAAAGACCGATTGTCTGTGCCATTGTATCTTGCGTGTAACCCGCTTCAATACGCACCATTTTAAATTTTGTTTGAATTAAATCTGTAAAACTTTGTCTATCCATTACTTTAATCTACCTTTCATAAAAGAATATTTTATCCGGACACAAGAAATTGCAATAATACACGCTTCTTGAAACACAAATTACATCTTAATACAATTCTCAAAAAAATAAAAGAGTGAAATGATATTTTCATTGTTTTTTGTTATTTGCGCAATTATCAAAATAATCAATCTTATATCCTATAATAAATTTAAACACTTATATCACTTTAGTTGTAAGCGCATAATAAGTAGGAAATGTGATTATATTTTTTACTTATTACCCTTTTGATATAAAAACACTATTTACAATTATATCTTATTTTTCTCTTTTTAGCATATACTTTGTCTTGAAAATTTTCTTTAACAAAATTCATTTACATTATTCAGAATTTTCATTATAATCTGGGTTACTTAAAAAATCGAGGTGCTTAAAGATGACAGATAAATATATACTACTCGCAACCTGTTCAGATAAAGTGGGCATTACTGCATTAATTACAGATGTAATTGCTCAACACCAATCTAATATTTTGCATTTAGATCACTTTACAGAATATGATGATTCACAGAATGCTGAAGGTCAATTATATTTGAGATTAGAATTTGAAAAAATAGAATCATTAAAAGATGATTTAGAAAACACTTTAACTAAACATCAAATAAATTATAATTTATTTGATAACCAACATAAAACAAAAATTGGCCTTTTCGTTTCAAAGGAAGATCATGCCTTTAATGAAATACTATTGAGGGTCAATAGGAATGAGCTACCAGCAGAAATTGTTTGTGTGGTTAGTAATCACGAAAATAACAGACAATTTGCAGAGACATTAAATATACCTTTTTATTACGTACCAAACACTGAAGACAAAGAGGTTGTAGAAAATAAGATATTAAAAATTTGTTCTGAAAATCATGTAGAACTTATTGTATTAGCAAAATATATGCAGATTCTATCCGATCATTTTGTCAATCATTATCCAAATCAGATTATTAATATACACCATTCTTTCTTGCCTTCATTTATAGGCGCAAATCCTTATAAACAAGCATGGCATCGCGGTGTTAAACTTGTAGGCGCAACAAGTCATTATGTCACTTCTGATTTAGATGAAGGCCCTATTATTGACCAAGATGTAATACGTATTAATCATCGCTATAACGTACAAGATTTAAGAAAAATTGGCCGTCATGTTGAATCTAGCGTATTAGCACAAGCTGTAGAATATCATGTATTACACAAGGTCATCGTAACAGCAAATCATAAGACGGTTGTTTTCACTTAATCATTTAACGCTGTTAGATATAAATCAATGCCTTTCATAATCAAGAAAGAGATGCTGAATTGATGGATCCCAAAAATGGCTCTATACTAAACAGGAC